>CAXHHE010000083.1:0-10819 GCA_964016365.1 uncultured Bacteriovorax sp.
TCTTTCGACTTTATAAATCATCTCCAGGTCATTGAGATAGGACTCAATAACAGAGGCCGGCGGAGGAAGAATGTCTGAGATTAAGTCTTTTAGAAGAAGAATCTTTGTATAGGCTTCACTCTTGATCATTTTATCTTTTGGATTTTTAGATTTGAGTGTTTCTTTTTCCAGTTCTTCAATATCTTTACGGGCCAGCTGAATGGCATCTTCGACAATTGTCTTATGCATGTTATAGGCACTGCTTAATTCTCCTAAAATAACTTTGGCCTCGCGGACATTGCCCTTTAGAAGCAGAGGAATGAACTTGTTTTCAGCGATGGAGTAGAAGTTCTTTGCTTCCTGAGCGGAGTGAACAACAATCAGCTCTTTTAAGCGTGATTCAGGCAAATCCTGTTTCCAGATTTTAATTCTCTCAAAGTAGCCTTCGATTTCATCACTTCCGCTAATGCCTTCTTTTAGCATCCTAAGCTCTTCGATCATGTTTTTGATTTTTCTCAGTTCCAGTGGATCAATCTTTTTGTCCTTCATCGCCATCTCTGTTTCATTTAAGAGTAGAAGTGTCGTGAGATAGGACTCAATAATAAAGGTCGGTGGAGGCATGATGTCGGCAATGAGATCTTTCGTATGGATGATTTTTCTGTAATAAGCTCCACCAATCTGCAGTTCTTTTTTGGGAGCTGCCAGGGCCAGTGAGCTTAATGTTAGAAGGCAAAGAGCAATCAGGGTTTTCACACGGTCTCCATTATCTTGTGTAGGTATCGAAAATTCTGCGAAAGCTTTTATTGCGCCTAAGTTGACTAAGGCCGGCTTCGAAATCTTTTTTTATTTATTCATCCTTAAAGGCTACGGAGAATTTCACTTCTTCTGGGATGATGTCATAGTAGCCGATATCGACTGAAGTGTCATAGGCCGATGAAAGTATTTTTTTATAATAGTTAAAGGTCACCTTAAGCGTTTTTGCCGAGGCAACAGAGGAGAAGAAAAGAAGAGCGGATAATACCAAGTTCATTTCAAATTCCACATGGATTGCAATGATAAGAGGCCAATTGCCGAATAAAAATTTAATTGAAGAGATCATAGTTTTACAGGTGATGAGAGGTCAAAAACAATCGCTTGCTAAAAAGAGATCTAATCTTGCCTTTAGGTTCTTTATTCAGATTGAGATGGTGATTTTTTCACACTAAAAATTGGGAAAAATCTAAAAAATAATCCGAAAGATTCACTCGGATATAGGTGCATTTTTGCACCTATCCTGCTGAATTTTTTTCAACTTACACTTCCTTACAAAGTGCCCCTATGAATGTTTCGTGGAAATACTGAGAGTTAGGTGTTGGTGACACGAAATACCCTATAAAAATTTTCCCCCATAATGGGAGTTTGTTTAAGAAAAAAAGCAATTTATACCATTTCTTTTATTTTGCAAAAGAATCGAATTTCATGTCATGATTTTATTAGACCCTCCCAAATCCTACTAGGAACTCAGGAAGTGAGCCTAGGGAGTAGGGAGAAGTAACAAATAGTGCAGGAGGTACTATGTCGCAAGGTTGGTCAGAGTCTAAAAAGTTCCCGTTATTACCGCTAAGGGACATGATTATTTTCCCACACATGGTAGTACCTCTCTTCGTCGGAAGAGAAAAATCAATCTCTGCTCTTGAAGAAGCACAAAGAAACAACAATGAAATCTTTCTTGTCACTCAGAAAGACGCTAGTGTTTTAAACCCAGACCGCGAAGATATTTACGAAGTGGGTGTGGTGGTAAACATTATTCAAATGCTTCGTCTTCCAGACAATACGGTAAAAGTGTTGATCGAAGGGAAGTACCGTGCACGCATCAAAAAATTTGAATCAGGTAGCGAAGGCTACTTTGCTGAAGTCGAGAAATGCGTATCAGAAACAAAAGACCCAGTTACTCTTGAAGCAACCATCAGAAGCATCAAAGGAATCTTTGAACAGTATGTGAAGCTTAATAAGAGAATTCCGCCTGAACTTCTGATGAGCATTTCTTCGATTACGGATCCTTCTCGTTTAGCTGATATCATGGTTGCTCACTTAACTATGAAAATCGCTGAGAAGCAAGAAATCCTTGAAGCTGTTGAAGTAGGAAGAAGATTAGAGCTTCTACTTGAAAAGATGCAAGGTGAAATCGAAATCATCAACGTTGAAAGACGTATCAGAACTCGCGTAAAAACTCAGATGGAAAAGTCTCAAAAAGAGTACTACCTGAACGAGCAAATGAATGCGATTCAAAAAGAGCTTGGGCAGAAGGATGATGGTAAGACTGATATCCAGGAAATGGAAGAAAAGCTTGCTGCTAAGAAAATGCCTGAAGAAGCTCGTGAAAAAACAGCTAAAGAACTTAAGAAACTTAAGTCTATGTCTCCAATGTCAGCTGAATCAGCTGTCGTTAGAAACTATGTAGACTGGATGCTTTCACTTCCATGGGATGAGTACACTACAGATAATAATTCCGTAGCGAGAGCGAAGGAAATATTAGACGACCACCACTACGGAATGAAGGACGTTAAAGAAAGAATTGTAGAGTACCTAGCGGTTCGTTCACTTCTTAAAGAAGAAGGTAAAGGAACAATACTGTGTCTTTCAGGTCCTCCGGGAGTTGGTAAGACATCAATCGCTAAGTCTCTTGCTGAGTCTCTAGGAAGATCATTCCAACGTATTGCCCTTGGTGGAGTACGTGATGAATCTGAAATCCGTGGACACAGAAGAACATACGTAGGAGCTATGCCAGGGAAGATCATGATGGCCATGAAAAAGGCCGGAACATCAAATCCTCTGATCCTATTAGATGAGATTGATAAAATGTCATCTGATATGCGTGGCGATCCTTCAGCTGCAATGCTTGAAGTACTAGACCCTGAACAAAATAAGAATTTCGCTGACCACTATATCGAAGTTGAATACGATCTATCGAAAGTTATGTTCGTTATGACAGCTAACGATCTAGGGAAGATCCCTGGTCCGTTAAGAGACCGTATGGAAATCATCCACCTTTCTGGTTACACTCCACAAGAGAAACTGGAAATCGGTAAGCGCTACCTTCTGAAAAAAGCTGTTAAAGCTAACGGGTTAACAGAGCACGAAGTTCAAATTGGTGATTCATGTATGATCGACATCGTACGTGGATGGTCAAAAGAAGCTGGTGTTCGTGAGTTCGAAAGACTGGTTAACACTGTTGTAAGAAAAATCGCTACTGAAGTTGTAACTAAAGAAGTGCCGGCAGGGAAGAAATTCAATGTCACTTCGAAACAACTTTCTAAATACCTGGGGCCGAGAAGATTCGACAACACAGATATTGAGGCGGGAGCACAAGTTGGACTGGTAAACGGTCTGGCATGGACTTCGGTTGGTGGTGAGCTACTTCACATTGAAGTTGTGACAGTAGAAGGAAATGGAAAAATCCAGATTACAGGTAAACTTGGTGAAGTAATGCAAGAGTCGGCGAAGGCAGCTCTTTCTTACGTGAGAGCAATCTCGCCAAAACTTGGAATCAGTGCTGAGTGGTATACAAAGAACGATATCCATATCCACGTACCAGAAGGGGCGACTCCAAAAGACGGTCCATCTGCGGGTGTGACGATGGTAACAGCTCTGACTTCAGCTATCACTGGAATTGCAGTTCACCAGAACGTAGCAATGACTGGAGAGGTGACGATCAGAGGACGTGTTCTTCCAATCGGTGGATTAAAAGAAAAACTTCTTGCTGCTAAACATGCAGGTGTGAAGACGGTTATTATCCCAGCTAGAAACGTAAAAGATCTTGCTGAGGTACCTGAAGAAATCCAGGCAGGCCTTGACATCCATCCATGTGAGCACGTAGATCAAGTTCTAAAAGTAGCTCTTGATCTTACGAATCCAGAGAAATTCCTACAGGCCGTTACACCAAGTCTTACTGTGGTGGAAGGGGCAAGAGGAATGGAAGTTGCCAACTAAGATAGCCATCTAAAAATTATTTAATTGAAAGTAATTTTCAATAGAAAGAGCCCCGTAAGGGGCTTTTTTTATTCCAAAAGTCCGGTCCATGCTACTATGGATACATGACCCAGATACTCCTTCTTACTGAAGACCAAAAAGTTAATAGTATAATTAAAAGCGGCCTGTTCGAAAAATATGGCACTGAAGTTCTTGTGCGCAATGGAGTGAGTGAAGCCATCTCCATGCTCAATATTCTTCCGGCGATTGAAATGATCGTTTGCCGCGATAAACTCGCTCCAAGAATCTTTGATTATCTCATCAAGAACAAAGACAATTTTGAAAGTGATGTTAAGGTCGTGGTGCTTGGAGAATTAGAAAGCAATTATCCTCACGTTTCTTTTATTCCCAATAAGGCAAGCTTTCAGAAAGTCATTGCTCATTTGGGATTTGTGCTGGGAAAAGAAAATTCTCCACAGAGCTTTGAAGTGGAGCAGCCACTGGCCCCTCCACCTGCGCCGGTGTTTACGCCGATTCCTGCACCAGCAGAAGTTCAGGAAGAAACTCCGGAAAACGAAGAAGAAGATAACAGCGATAAAACGACCGTCTTTAGATCACCTCTTCTGGAAAAAAAACCTCCCACTGTAAAAAAGACCGGCGACCCTACAGGCTCTCCCGTTTATATTGCCATCAGTATGAAATACTTCCTGACTCTTCCAGAGACAAAAATGGATTTCAATTTATACTCGAGGGTCAAAAAAGGTGAAGGCTTTGAGTACAACGTGAAGATTGCCAGCGGAGCTAAAATCGCCCGCGCAGATCTTGATCGCATGCTGGTGCGTGGAGGAAAAGAACTCTACGTGGCACAGGAAGATTATAAAAAGGCGAATGAACTTTTAAGTGGATTTTTTCTCGATCGTTTTAAGCGCGTCTCAAGCATTCAAGAGAGGATGCAGTTAAACTCTGATAGTTATGAAATTCTGCTGGATGTTTTTAAAAACGGCACCCTTGATAAGTACAATGTGGAAATCATCAAAGAAGTTTTGAAGTCGATGGACTTTCTTCTGAAGTCTCCTAATCCTCTGGAAGCTTTTTTAGTTGGATTTAAAAATACAAAACTCTCTTATGGGTACGCTCATAGTTATATGGGATGCCTGTTACTTTTTGCGGTCATGGGAAAATTCTCATGGAGCCAGGATCAGACCAGAAATAAGATTCTCTACCTGGCCCTCTTCCACGACCTTGCTTTAAACAGTGACCGTTTGATTAAAGCCCACCATTCACCAGCAGAAAGAGCAAAACTTTCTGAAGACGATCTGGCCGTTGTTAATGGTCACGCCGATGCAGCAGCTGCCATTCTTGAAACGATTATCAAATCTTCCAAAGAAGTTCCTTCTATTGTCCGAGAACACCATGGAATGAGAAACGGGCGTGGTTTTCCAGAATCTTTGAGCCTGGGGATTTCGCCTTTAACGATGTCATATATTGTGATTGAAGATTTCGTTACACGTTTTATGGAAAAGGCGGAAAAAGAAGAAGTGACAAAAGAGATGATGGTGGCAATTTCAGAAGAATTAAAAAACAAGTATGTGAAGCTGACCTATGCCGATGTGGCAGAAGAGTTACAAAAGTTCTTAAAAGACCGGTGATTTCTCACCGGCCCATTAATCATGAATTAAAGAGAAACTGTACAAGCTGCGTATGTGCTTGCATCGTTTCCTCTGTGGTCCAGAAGAATTTGAGAAATAAAGAATTCTACCTGGTTCTTATCATTTCCTCTTACGTTAAGGATTTTTGATCCACCTTGAAGGTAACGAGGGAAGCTAAGTTTTTGAGAAGCAGAGATTTCACCAGTTACAGCGTCAACGTTGTAGTTAGTGTATGAGTTTAGAAGCGAGAAGTAGTCGCTCTTGTTGTTTTTGTCTTGGATTGCGATTGTAACTGAGTCAGTTGAAGTTGTTACACTTACAGTACATTTCTCAGCGCCGTTTTTGCCTTGGTAAGTTCCAGAAGCAATAAGGTTAGAAACTGCTTCAGTTGCAGTATTCGCGAAAGCAGAAGCTGAAAGAACAAGTGTCATAGCAAGGACGAAAGATTTCATAATAACTCCTATTTGATGGGCCAGTGGATTGACCCCTTCGTAACTTTGGAGCTGTGATTTACCGCAGAAAAAAGGGGGTGGCAACCTCTGTGTCCATCTTGTAAAAACAACACAGTTAAGAAGGGACTGGGCCAAAAAGCTCTAAAAATTAATAGATTTTCACTTTTTTGAATTGACAGAAGAAAGTGGTTTGACTATCTTCTTATCCACTCGACGAATTCAAATGGGCGTTTAGCTCAGCTGGGAGAGCGCTACCCTTACAAGGTAGATGTCGGGGGTTCGAACCCCTCAACGCCCACCATTTTTATTCTTCTTTCAATCACGTTTATCCATTTATTAAGATTTCATCCCTTTTGGGGACTCTTCTTTACATTCAAAACAGCTGCATGTTAATTCCATTCAAACTTCAACCTGGAATTCATATGAAAATGCTTCTGCCTTTGATTCTTATGACCTCGATGAACCTGCATGCCAGTGAGATTAAATTCATCTCGTGCTCCGACAATCAAGAACAGTATAATGCCTTCTTTAAGATTAAGAATGATAAGGTTCTTTCTTATGCTTTTAACGATTATGTTGGATGGAGCGAAGAAATTGAAGTGACACCAAAAGACACTGTCAATGGTGAGCTTTGGATTCAGTGGGGAGAGTTTATGGACACCAATTACGGTTTCGTTGTCACCATAAAAAAAGACCTTCTGAATGGTTGGAAAGCATTCAATTGGACTAGTGGAAACGACTCTGACAATTATGAAGCAGTCGTTAATGATCTACCTGTTGCCTGCCACCTTCTTAAGCACAGGCCATATAGTGTTAATATTGACTCCCTCAATATCGAACGCAGCCTTTAATTATCTGACTACAACTCTTGGTGTTTATGACCTAAGCACCAAGAGACTTAATTTTTTTAAAAAATCCTAGTAATAAATTCCAGTTAGATAGACAATAAGCTATGTCTAAAAAGTTTATTCTTGCTTTGATCTTTGCATTGAGTGCAATAGTTTCAGTAAATGCTGAAGAGGATACTTCTTATAAAAATGCTATCGTGGCAGAGTTTCTTTTTGCAGAAGGAAATTATGATATTAGCGGTCCGGGGATTGATTATAAGTTTAGCTCAGACTTCGCTTCCCGTTTTAAATTTTCTTACCTGAGACGTCTTAATGAGAGATTCGTTCTTTTTGGAACGTTCTCGACTTATGAAATCACCGTCCTCAATACGACTGATAATTCTAACCGTCAGAGCAAGATGGGAGGTTATGAAGTCGGGACGAGATATTACATTTCCCAGAGATGGTCAGCGACAGTGAGTGCTGAAAGTAAAAAGGAAATCTTCTTTGAAGACCAAAACGGCATTATCAATGGTGTTGTCGATTGGACGAAAAGACTCAATGGTGGCCTTTATATGAAGGCATTTGAAAAAGGTGACTTCGCAATCGTCCCTTCTCTGAGAGTAGGTTTTATCCTGCCATCAGGGGATCAGAAAATTGGCACTTCATATACACTTAACAGCAACTTCAATTATTTCTTCCCAAAGGTCAGAGCAAGTTTGGGTGTAGGTTATGAGGCCCGCAATCAGAAGTACAAAACCATTAAACTGACAGAAAGCGGATTACAGTTTGCTTTCGGTGCAGGTTACAGTTTCTAGACTCCTACAATATTTTTCTTAATCAGGCGGATGGCCATCGCTAGAAGAATGGTCCCGAAGAACTTTCTTAAGATAATACTTCCACTGACGCCGATTTTTTTATCGATGAAATCCGAAGACTTTAAAACGAAATAAACAAAAATCAGGTTAAAGAACACACCCAGAATGATGTTAATTCTTTGGTATTCAGCATTGAGTGAGATCAGAGTCGTCATGGACCCCGCTCCTGCGATCAATGGGAAGGCCAGGGGCACGATAGGAGAGTTATAGGCTAGTTGTGGGTCGTGTTTAAAGATCTCGATGTTTAAAACCATTTCCAGACCTAGAAAGAACATGATCAGACCACCGGCCACTGCAAAAGACTCAACGTCTACGCCGAAGAGGTGAAGAATTGATTCTCCGATAAACAAGAAAGCATATAAAAGGACACCGGAAACAATGGTGATCTTGAAAGCATTAAGCACTTTGAATTTCTTTTTGATGTCGAGGATAAAAGGAATTGCTCCCAAAATATCAATGACTGAAAAGAGAATAAGTGTAACTGAAAAAAATTCTTTAAAATTTATTGAGTTCATACCTGTTGATCCTAACTCAATATCTGTAAAAAATACACTGCTGTTTTGAAAGCCAAACTTGTTTGATAAACCCGACAAAACTCAGGGGGATTCTTATGATCAGGCAAGCTATTGTCTCTTCAACTGTTGCTGTGCTGTTAACAATGTCAGTTCAAGACGTTTACGCACAAGCTGTATTGGGGAAAAATTCACTTTTAACAAATCAGTTAGTCGTTCCGACCGAAGCGGCCAATAAAGTCGTAGGCGTAAGGCTAGATGACTTAGTTAACAATTTTCCTTCTCTTGTTCCAGGCCTTGCGAATGTTGCGGCCAACATCAAGAGCAACCCACAGGCATTTTTTAACAGTGGAACAATCGAAGTTGTTCACAATGTTTTCTTAAATAAACTTCCAGAAGTGACTCCTGGTATGGTTCGTTTATCGGTCACAGCTTATGTTAAGTATAAAGGCTTCTCAAATTTTGAGCGCTTTACAGTTTCATACAACAATGGAGCGAAGAAACTGGCCGATATGCTGATTCAACCAGAAGGCTCTGTGAATTTAAGAGACACTGCTTTTTCAATCAGTGTTGGACTAGTTGATAGAAAAGTGATCATCGAAGACTCGATGTACGATATTAAATTTGTCTTCCCAATCGGTGTTGGTGGATTTGACGAAGGTGTTTTAAATGAAGGTCGTGTAAGCCTTTTAACTCCACGTTTTCAAAATGGAGTGATTGATCAGAGAGCAGTCATCTCAAAAAGAGAAAAGCCTCGTTACTTTGATGGAAAACCATTCATCAGATTATTAAAAGGAAATGATATTAGAAACGATATGACGGCGATTGGTTTCCACACTGAAATCAACGACTCATTCGTAAGAGGGTTTGACTCTCACGGGTGTATGAGACTTCGCGTTCCTGATTTAATGGCCCTTCACGACCTGATCATGGATAATGATGAACAACAAACTCCGATCACTGTGTCTTATAAGACAAAAGACCAGGCCGATCACCCGGCGGGAAAGAGAAATAAAACTTATAAAACAGTTTTAAATAACGGAACAAAAGAAAGCCCGTTCTTCCCGTTAGACAGGGACAACCTGGTGCAATTGACTTACAAAGAAACAGGAGCCCCGGTTGATAAACTTATCGACGATGCTAAAGACAATTACGAAGACCTCTTTAACTACGACACTCAAGAGCAGTTAAAAGAGCAGAATGCCCGTCGTAAAAATGAGTGTCAGGCTAAACTTATGGCAGGACAAATCGGGACAAGTCCAAAGGACATGGAGAAGTGTCTGGACGCCGGAAAACGTGAAGATTCGGCCAAAGACCGCATCTACCGCAAGTTCATGGGAATTGATTCGATTACCACACTAGACTTATTTTAAGATCTTAGAGGGTTTTTCCAAAATCTAGGCCTTAAATAGGTGATAAATTTTACAAGCTTTATGGTGAGAACCACACCATTTGCTAGAGTTAAAAGGAATCACTTATTTAAGGCCTTTTTATTGGTGGAAGCATGAAAGCAAAAATCCTTTTTTTAAGCGCAATCCTGATTGCCTCAATTCAAACTCTTCACGCAAAAACATTAATCGTCAGTGACGTTGATGACACTATTAAAATGACCGATGTTCTTGGTAAAAAAAGAACCATTGTTTTCAACGGACTTTTTAGAGAAAAAGCATTCGCGGGAATGAGCGAGCTTTACAATAAAATGATGAATGAGGACACGTCGATTTATTACGTCAGTGGATCTCCTAAAGTTATTCGCATGCGTGTCAGTGAATTCCTGGAAGAAAATGATTTCCCACAACAGCACAATCTTCTGCTTAAGGATTCGATGAGTGATGACACTTACGAATACAAAACGACGACGATCAAAAAGCTTATTAAAGAACTCAATCCAGACAGGTTGATTCTGATTGGAGACGATACAGAATACGATCCACAGGTTTATGAACATATCAAAGCAGAGTACCCGGAATTGTCTTCGACCATTTATATCCGTGCGGTCAGTAACCGCGAGGGAGTGGAGACGTCATTTTTTACACCAATGGAAATTGCCGGTCATGAATTCCTGGAAGGAAGGCTGGATAAGCGCGCTTTTAAAGCTGTGGCCAATGGATTTATTAAACAGACAAATGACAGTGGTATTGTTCTTAAGTCCCGCTATTGTCCTAAAAAAGGCAGAGAGGCAATAGAGGAACTCAAGCACAAGATTGCGGATCAGGACATCGCTGAGCTTTTTGCTAAAACCCAGAAGAAAATCATCAGGTCTTGTAATTAACCGATGAGGTGATCCGGAGTAAAGGACAGTGGAAGCAGTTCAGTGAACTTCATTGTGACTTCCTTTCCGTTCTCGTCACCCATGATAACTTCCATATCTTTAGCTGCAAATTCACTCATTACCTGGCGGCACAATCCACATGGCGGCCATCCGTCTTTGGTATAAACATAAACTTTAGCGATTTTCATTTTTTGGTCAGAGACTGCTTTTAAGATCGCAACTCTTTCAGCGCAAATTGTCCCACCGTAGCTGGCGCTGTCTCTTATACACATCTCCGAGCCCACGAGACGCTCAGTTATCTC
>CAXHHE010000084.1:0-10679 GCA_964016365.1 uncultured Bacteriovorax sp.
GATAACTGAGCGTCTCGTGGGCTCGGAGATGTGTATAAGAGACAGGCCCTAATGTCACCTCAACATTGGCCACTTCTTTAGCTAAAGTCTGGATGTTTTTATTTTGATCCTGAAGCTTGCGCTTCATCTCAAAGACGTTAAGTTTATCAGCACTCTCTTCCTTGGCCTGGGGCACGCCGACAGCAGACTGAGCTGACACAGCACCAGTCAAAACGATCAATGGAATAATAAGAAGAGATCTGGCCATCATCACGAGCGGCTCTCCCACTGGTATCTTTTGGCGTGAAGGAAGATCCCCACAATAAAGACAGCAAGGGCCACCAGAAGGTTGATCAATTGAGGCATTCCTAAAATAAAAGTGAAAGCGACAGAAAGAATGAAGATTAATGTCAGTCCATTTAAGGCCATCTTTAGTCCTACTTTCTTCTTTCTTTGGTAACTCTCAAGGAGATATGAAGCTTCGGCGATCTTCGCTCTTACAGAAAGAAGAGAGATCGTCCAGAAAATGAAAACGATGAAAAGATACAGCGAGTATCCCCATGTTTTAATCACGCCGATAAATTGAGCGCGTTTATCTGCAATCTGGTCATTTGATTTGATCGCTCCCAGAGTGATGTTGCCTTCCCCTACTAAGTGAGAAAGGTAATCGCGGACCAAGTCCTTTGCTCTTGGCTTAAGATCTTTTGTATAAATAACTTTTAACCCGGCATAGTTTAAATCCAGGTTTGAATCAGTCATGTCCACCTGAAGTGAACCTAAGATGTTTTTAACTTCTTCTTTGATCTGCGCTTCTGAAAGAATCTCAACTTTAAAAACTCCAGGAAGGGCGCTCATCTGGCGGGCCACTGACTGGTAAGACTCACTTGAAGCAATAAGCGCGTAGAAATAATCTCCCGCTTTATTTTCAGGAATCATTCTGGTGAATTGCTCTTCTAAATAGTTCTTTTGTCCAATTGAGAAAACAAAAAGGATAGAAAAGAAAAACAGAAAGAAGCCTCTCACTGGAGACTTAAATAAAATTTTAAAAAACTGAATTAGATAAAACATGCATTCCCCGAATACACTAAACGTCCATTGTCTAAATGAATAATTCGGCCGGTGAAACTCTTAATGAGATCCTTATTGTGAGTGGCCCACACGACAGTCAATCCGCGCTTAACATTATACAGGTTAAGAACATCAAAAAGCCTTCTGGTGTTATCGATATCAAGTGATGATGTCGGCTCGTCTGCAATTAAAACATCCGGGCGAGTCAGAAGCGCTCTGATAATAGCGACCTTTTGCTTAAGGCCCCCATTGGCGTCGTTAATTTTTAAGTGAAGTCTGTCTTTGATTCCCAGAATGCGTGCAAGTTCATTCAAGTCCTGAGTGAACTCTGCTTTAGAAGCATAGATTGAAGAATCATATGAGAACATTAAGTTCTCTTCACAAGTGTATTTCCCCATTAAACGTAAATCTTGAAAGACGTTAGAGATGAATAGACTTTTTTTACCTGAACCTTTTTCTGGTCTGATCACGCGGCCAGAAGTCGGATCTTGTAATCCTGATAGAACTTTTAAAAGAGTTGTTTTCCCTGCACCACTAGCACCTGTGAGAAAAATAATTTCTCCACGCTCAATTGTTAATTGAACATTTTTAAGGGCCATAATTTCGTCGAATTGAACCGAGACGTCTTCACAATAAAAAATGGGACCTTTCTGGCCTTGTTGTTGTGGAGCTTTCATAGTTCTGTGGTTCGCTGTTTGAGAAAAATTTTGCATACTGACCATCACTCCTAAGTCCATCACAGAAATCGTCCTGATTCCTGCAGGAAATCCATACTAGATTCCCTAGCTAAATTTTAGCCTACATTTGGATTTTTAGATAGAAAATTGAATATCCACCAATTTTCCTCAGGTACTTTTTATAGGATTAACTAAAAGACCCGTCAATAACACCCTCTGCTAGGAGAAGTTCATAGGCAGAAGTCGAACAATAAACGTTCGGGATGAAGTTGTTACTGTTAAAAAGTCTGGAAATCAGCGAATTCTCGACGTCGGCCAGAAGCTTGATCTCCCCGTTTTCCATGGCCATCTTCACCGGATCGCGGTCCAGCAGGATATTGTGCTTGCCGGTCGTTGAGCCACGGGCCACGTTTTTAGGAGATTTGACGAACATAATCGACTTTTTCGGGATATCGGAAATGACCCAGTCAGAGGGTCCACCTTTTTTCTTTAGGAACTCTTCGATCTCTAAAAACTTCGCATGGGCGCGTTTGTAGTAGCGCTCAACCGCCTGCGGATCGTCCTGAGATAGAAGTCTCGACTTAAATTCCTCGCAACGAATCGCTTTTCCACCACTGGCCAAAAGGATCACGCGGGCCATGTCTTTAATCTTTGGATTTTTATCCAGGTCACCATTGTTGTAATGTTTGTGGACTAAAGTCATGAAGTAGTTGTCATTAAAACCGTAGAACTTCATGGGATCTTTTTCGATCATTTCCAGAAGCTCACTGTATTTATAAATGTAACCTTTTTCTAAAAGATAGTGGCAAACTCTCTCGGCAATCGAGTCAAACTTTGCTCCACGGGGCGAGCGGATAACTTGCGAGTACCAAGAAAAACGGCTGGTCAAAAAGTCTTCCACGCAGTGAAGAGCATTGTGGCGAATCGTTAAGATGTCGTGGTTGTCTACGCGCTTAACCTGAAAGTGATACAGAAGATAATCGCGGTCATATGACCCATATGAAAGACCTGTGTAGTGAGCGTCTCTTAAAAGGTAATCCATGCGGTCGCAGTCAACCTCAGAGTGCAGGATTTGGTTAGCAAGAATAGACTCGTCTACTCCCTTTACTAAATCAGAAATTCTCTGCGGGTTGATGCCGTATTTTTTTAGGATATAAGTAATCCCACCAGGGTAATCAGTGTTTTTAATGATGAAGGCACCTAGATTTTCATGGTCGTCAGGAAGGCCTTTTCCGCCTTTCGCTTTTGTAGTCTCACCGTACTCGATGTACGCCATCTCTGTCGTGTGCGAGAACATAAACGTTCCCAGATCGTGCATTAAGGCCGCCAGACGCAAGCTCTTGTGATACACGCATTCAGGAGTTAAACAGCTTGCATCCATCAGTTCTTTTTCACTCACGGCGCGTCCGCAAGACTCCAGGATTTTATGAGCGTTGAACATTACACCAATAGAATGGTGAAAGCGCGAATGCTCAGCTCCCGGGAAAACATAACAAGAAAACCCTAGCTGCTTAATCCATCTTAAACGTTGATAGAACGGGCTGGAGATGATTTCAAATTCAATCGGGTTAAGCTTGATGAAGCCGTAGATTGGATCGTAAATGACGTGATTTTTTTGGTTAGTTTGCGGAGCCTTTAGGCCTTCTGAGTTTGCGACATCCATGTTCACACTTCTTTTTAGACAAAAAGGCCCACTCATCTATGAGCGGGCCTTCGTTTAATTAATTAATGTAGGTTCTTTTTAAGATTTTTAGTTTCTTTCTTTTTCTTCTTAACCGTGATCATTACTTTTTGCTGAATAAGCTCAAGCATGATCTTTGCTTCACGTCTAAGGTCGTTATCGTTTACGAAGCGGTAGAAGTTTTCAATATCGATTGCAGTTCTAAAGTTCCTCGGAGTCTTCGGGCTCTCTACGACTGCTTCTGTATTTGTTTCTAGTGACATGGTGTATCCTCCAACTTTCTAATATTACTGTATTTCACCTAACAATTACAACAAATTAAGCTTCCTTATCGAACTCAACTCCGTAAGAGTGAAGTTTGTTGTATAGAGTCTTAACTGTAATTCCAAGAACTTTAGCCGTTTTTGTCTTGTTTCCACCTAGGTTTTCAAGAGTTCCCATGATGTGGTTTCTCTCTAATTCTTCTAGTGTTACGTGTTGGAACTCAACCGGCTTAGCTACTACTGGAGCTGCTGCTACGATTTTTGCTTCTTCTGCGTTCTGGATGTTTTGGTCCAGGTGTAGTTTTTCAATGATTGATCCTTCTGCAAGGATGTAAGCGCGCTCTACTACGTTTTGTAGCTCTCTTACGTTTCCTGACCAGTTGAACTCTGTAAGAGCTTTGATCGCAGATGGCGAGAAAGACTTATGAGCTTCTTTCGCTTTATTTTGGTTAAGGAAGAAGTTCGCCATTAGTTCGATATCTTCTTTTCTTTCTCTTAGAGCTGGAGCTTTAAGTACTACTGTGCTTAGTGCGAAGTATAGGTCTTCTCTGAATTTTCCTTCGCGCACTAGTTCCATAAGGTCTTTAGTTGAAGCAGAGATTAATCTTACGTCAGACTTAAAGAAACCGTTATCAGCTTTAATTCCCATTTTGTTGTTAATGAATTGAACAAGCTTGTTTTGGATTGCTGGAGTCATCTTCTCAATTGAGTTGATGAAAAGTGTTCCAAAGTTTGAAACTTCAAGCATACCCATGTGGTTTTCTAGACCAAACATTTCGCGGTCAAGTTGAGCTTCGTTCATTGTTGAACAGTCTACAGTTACGAAAGCTCTGTCACGACGGTGTGATCTGCAGTGAATACGACGTGCGATCATCTCTTTTCCTGTCGCTGCTTCACCCATGATGAAAGCAGAGATTTCTTTATCAGCAATTCTATCTACAAGAGCAAGAAGGTCTTTCATTGCTTGAGATCTACCAATGATTTCTTTTTCAATGATTCTAAAAGAATCTTGAATCTTTACTCCAGAGCGTGACTCTTGAAGTTCTTTTTCCTTAAGTTCAATTGTACGAAGTAGAGCTTCGTTCATATTTTTAGCAGCAAGGTACATTTTCATGTTTTGGATTGGGCTCTTAATGTCAGCTAAGATTGACATACCAAGAGTCATATCTTCACGAGAAAACTCACGAGAGTTATCTAGCATTTGACAGTGGATTGAACCAATAACAACACCGTCAGCAGAGATTGGAAGACAAAGCTCAGCTTTTACACCTAGAGCAGCTTCTCTTGTGAAAACCGGGTCTCTTTCTACTGTATTTGAAAAGTATCCTCTTTTTGTACGAGCGATATATCCAGCAGCACCAACACCTTTATCTAGTACCAGACCGTTTGTTACTGAGTGTCCGTCTTCTGACATAAGGATTGCTGAACCGTTTTCCAGGATTTTGTAGACCTGAACTTTATGAGCGTTCATATGACCCTTAAAGAAAGCGTTTAGAGATGTAAAAAAGTGTGCTTCATCTAGGCTTAAAAGAAGTGATGAAGTCAGGTTTTCTAGGCTTGTCTTGTGGTTAATCATTGAACTAGTCATTGTAAAACTCCTGGACAATTTAGTATTAAAAACTGCGTTGCGTTACTCAGTAAATAATACAGTGCGTCTGAATATTTTACAAGACTAAAATGCTCGGTTGTCTAAAATTTTTTCCACATTTACGTGATTTCTAGAACTTATACCATCTAGGACTTATACAATTCCCGAATCCTGCGGTAATGGCTCCTAAAATCCCCCCATCACGATCCATAATGTAGATATTTTGGTCGGCCTTAACTCGTGAGATAACACGCTGGCTAGTAAAGGCGATAAACTCCCCATCATTCGAGTAGCTCGGGTCCTCATTAGAACCAAAATCCTTTGTCAGACGGGCAAGGCCCTGGCCATCAGATGAGATTCTAAAAAGGTCAAAAGAGTTATCCAGCCAAGAAGAGAAAACGATCTCTTTCCCATCCGGTGAAAAGCGTGGAGTTGCATTGAACTGACCGACGAAGCTGATCCTCTTTACATTAGACTCGGTCCCGCGTGGGTCCATCGTGTAGATCATGGCCTTTCCAGGTCTATCAGATAAGAACGTCATCAATGAGCCATCGTATGTAATAGAAGGGTCAACGTCCGAAGCAAAGTGACTAGTGATTTTTCTTAACTCTTGAGTCGCCAGGTTCATCTCATAAATTTCAGCGTTTCCTGAAACTGTCAGTGTAAGCGCAATACTCTTTCCACCCGTTAAGAAAATAGCTCCCGAGTTCACCCCATCTCTATTAGAGACGATCTTAGTTTCGCGAGTTCTCATATCCATCAGGTAAAGGTCGTTGTTTCTTTTCTTAGCTGAGTTTGAAATCAACGAGTATATCAAGTAGCGTCCATCCTGAGACATAGAAGGTGAAATAACGATCCCACCATGGTTTGTGATCTGAGTTACATTTTTTCCATCGAAGTCCATCATATAGACTTCTTTTACTGTCTTCTTCCCTCTTGTGTTTCTATCTGAAACAAAGACGATCTTAGAAGTGAAGATTGAATCCTTTCCAATGATTTGCTTATAAACACCGTTGGCCATCTCGTGTCCTTCTTTACGAAGAGTCGCGATCGTTACCATTTCTGTTTTGTTATAAATTTGCTTTCTGTTTTTAATATCTTCGAAAACAACCGTTACTTTCATGCTTTCGCCGGCCTTATCAACCGATGCCGTTCCTAAAAAGCGCACCCCTTTAGACTGCCAGTACTCATAGTTCGTTGGTTGGCGAACAGATGTATTATTAGGGGCTGCTTCTACTAAGAAGAATTTCTTTTGGTAAAAAGAGAAATCGTTTCTCATTAGTTTTACAAGTTCTGAAGCTGCCGTTTTTTGAGCGGCCGTTAAAGTTCCTGACATATATGGATCTTGAATGACCATTTTATCTTTTTCTAATGTAGCTTCACCAACAGCGACGATTGTCAGGTTATCATCCTGAGCAAATGCACCTACTGAAATGAAAATCATCATAGCGACTAATAAACTTTTCATAAAACCTCTTATAAAGGGAAACCTAACAATATATCACCATTCATGGCCCTTCTTCCGAACTCTTCTTTAAGTGCCGGAAAAGGAGACGCTGTCTTCACAGCTTCGACTGCTCTTTGATCAAACTCATTGTCCCCACTTGACTGGTACACAACAGCTCTCGTGACTTCACCACTCATATTAAGCCATACGCGAATGCGGGCCTTATAGTTTTTATCCATTAAGAAACTTGGAAGTTTCCAGTGAGGGCGAACTAAATCCGGAAGCCTCGAAGCATAGGCCTGGAAAGCTGTCATTTCAGCAGCTCCACCTTCTCCATACATCGCCGTTCCTTTAGATAATTTATTTCCAGAAAGAACCAAATCTTTTAGTGCTGTCTCTTTGCTGCCGTAAGCGCCTTTTTCAGCTTTCTGTGTTCCTTCAGAGTCAACTTTCTTATTTCCAATCGTCTTAAGCTTACTCAAGAAATCTTTTCTTTTCTGAGCGGCCTTCGCTTCTTCAAAAGTCGGACCTGCATCCGGCTTTTCTTCGGCCACTTTTGGTTCTTCTTTCGGTTCTGGTTTAGCTTCAACTTTTTCTACTGGCTTTTCAACCTCTGGAGCTATTTCTTCACGTTTAGCTTCCTCTACACCACTTGAAAGATTTTTAAGTTCATTCAGAGTATGAGTTGGCATCGCCACCATATCAACGCGAACTGAAGCCTGAATCAGCTCCAGGTTCTTTTCTCTTTCTGCGCGATTGAGATCAAACGCCACCTTTCCACCGATTAAAGTAGAGGCCACGAGTGCTGCGTGAATATAGGTTGAACGTCTTAAAAAGAAGTTAAACCCAGGGTGATTAAATTTTGGAGTTTGAAAGACTCTCATTCTTTATTACTTCTTGTCTTCTGTGACTGTAACCAGTGCAATCTTATGGATTCCACCGCGCTTTAAGTGCGACATCAGTCTTGCCACTTTTCCATAAGCGAGACCAAAGTCTGCGCGAAGGAAAACCGTGTCTGTATTATTGGCCTTAAACTGCTTTTGAATTTCCGGAACCAATTCCCCTAAAAGCATTTTATCTTTGCCCAGGAAAAACTCTTCAGATTTGCTGATTGAGACAATCACCTGAGTGGCGTTTAGGTTGACCGGGTTTACTTCTTTTGTTTTTGGCAGGTCGAGCTTAATTCCGTTTAACATTAAAGGTGCTGTTACCATGAAGATAACTAAAAGAACCAGCATTACGTCGACAAGTGGTGTGACGTTGATATCGGAGATGGCCCCCTTTTTTTTACCTGTGCTAAATCCCATTTTTAACTCCGTACTACTCGATTACTGAACGCTCAACAACGTTAATGAAGTCTTGTCCAAAGCTCTCCATTTCAGAATTCACTTTTTCGTTGATGCTGTTGAAATGGTTGTAAAACCAAACTGCAGGGATCGCTGCGGCCAGACCTACCGCTGTGGCAACAAGAGCCTCAGCAATACCAGGAGCAACTGCATCGATTGATCCACCACCGCCAGCAAGACCGGCGAAAGCGTCGATGATCCCCCAAACAGTTCCGAATAATCCTACGAATGGAGTTACCGAACCAATTGAAGCAAGTGTTGGCAGAAGTTTACTTAATTCATCGTTAGTTTCGTTTGCACCTTTTTTAAGACCGCGCTCTAAGACACCCATTCCGAAATTCTGGAAATGGAAAGCTAAACCGCTTTGGTGTTGACCTGAGTAGGCCTCTTTCATTTTCACTAATTCTTTATAGCCATTTGTATAAAGAGCTTTGTATGGTGAGAACGGAAGCATCTCTGACTTAATCATGATGTCTTTTAAGTTTTCTGAGTTTTGGTAAATCTCATAAAAACGTTTATTGTTTTCCTCAACTTCAGAAAAAAGTTTTTTCTTCTTTAAGATGATGGCCCAAGAATAAACCGAAGCGGCAACTAAAAGTCCCAGTACGATTTTTACAATAATTCCTGAATGCCAGATGATGTTGAGAATATCTAATTTTGCGCCTTCCACAGTCTTTGACTCCTGATGAAATAAAGAATTTTTTATGCCTTAATATCATAGACAATTTTTCTTAAATTATTAAGTTAAATCGTCTAATCCCGATAGATATACTCTGGTTTCTTTTTCAGAGTGTATTGCAGATATCCGACGGCGAAGGCCACCAGAATAAGAAATGAAGCCCATCCAATTTTTCTTGTTGGTGCAAATGGCGAGTAAATCTCTCCCCACACTGGATCAAGACTCATAAGAGAGAAGGCCGGAATGATAAACACTGAAAGAAACAACGCCGGAAGCGTCCAGTTCTTTCGTCTCCACTCGCCACTATAAAGGAGAAGGAAAAAGAGCGGATAAAGTTTGAAAGTTATCGTCTGCTCATAAACAAAAGTTGCGGCCGTAAAAAAGTAGAATAAAAATGGGAATAAAAAAATTCTCTTTAAACGTGTTTTGTCATCTCTGATTGGATAAAAAACATCGAGAATAACTAGGAGGACGTAATCGACTGCAAAAAAAATGAATGTCCCGGCAATAGATAAGATTAAACGATCAATCTCAACAATCATCGTTTTATTGAACCTCATCTCTCCGATTCCCATTAAACCAATGATCAAAAATAAAATCGCCACAAACACTTCCAGTCTCGGAGTCTGGATACTGTTGCGGAAATAACTTTTAAGTGAAAAGATTTTTTTGGTCTTTAAGTTAACAAAAAGCATGGTCAGGTAAAACACCACCAGCTTGGAGATGATAATGAGAGTCCACCCCCTATCTCCGATCCAGTCGCCAATCGTCCTGATATTGTGATTTAAAAGCAGATGGAAATAAGACACCAGAGAAATCAGAATTAAGTGAAAGCCCCACAAAAAAGCATAGAAGAAAAAATAAATCAGCATCTGACGCCCTAAAGGAGAGCGCAAAAATGCCTGAGTTTCTTCGTAGTAGTGGGACAGTGTCTCTTTCATTAAAAACGACTTGGTTTAGGCCTTAACCAGTTGAGCTGAAGCTCCGGCGAAGGGTAAATCTGAGCGTATTTTTTATAAAGAGTGTTCGACTTTGTCAGCGCATCGATTTTCTCTAATAAAGTCAGATAAGTGTTCCAGATCTTCAGGTCGCTCTTTAAAAGTGCGTCCATCTCCGTTGTCACTTCAAACTGTTCCTGGAAACTAAAGCCTTTTTCCAGAAGAAGCGTGTTGTATTTTTTTAGATGGTCATCAATAAGTTTTTTATTAAATGGCTTTCCATTAAAATTAGAGCCCAGGTAAGACTCCAGGTCTTTTGAAAGCACATAATTTTTAAAGTAACCACGTCTGGCCCTTAAAAAATCTTCAAAGAGGATTAAAGAAATCTCAACTTTAGACAAATCCATTGTTCTGATAAAAGGCTGAGACAATAAGAAGATGTATTCCTTGTCATTTGTCGGCAGGGCCGCATGGATGACTTCTGTTGTGTCTAATAGAAGAATTTTAATTTTCTTCTCATAGATCCCCTGCTTTTCTAAGAGTTCAATAAAAGATTTTTCCAGGTCGTATTCCGGCTTGTGGAAATCCCATTTCAAAAATGTTGCATTTTTCACCAGCCATAGTTCCGAAAACATATTCCAGAATTCGTCCTGCCCGGGAACGTTGTAGCGTTTCATGTCGTCGCGTTTTTTCTTATCCAAGAAAACGCGTTTTTCTTCCTGCTTCTTTTTTAACTCTCCTTCCAGACCATCTTTTTTAATCAGGTCTTTAATGGAA
Organism: uncultured Bacteriovorax sp.; assembly: GCA_964016365.1. Taxonomy (GTDB): domain Bacteria; phylum Bdellovibrionota; class Bacteriovoracia; order Bacteriovoracales; family Bacteriovoracaceae; genus Bacteriovorax. The sequence continues at coordinate 10,444 of CAXHHE010000084.1, forward strand.
TTAAAATCTAAAAGCTCCTTGCCTTCCCCTTCTTTAGCAGCAGGAGTGGCCTCTTCTTTTTTAGCTTCGCCATGCCCTTCAGCAGCGAGTGCAGACAAGGACATTAAAAGAGATAGTAGGATTAATGATTTCATTAGCGCACCTTTGATTTCCCCTGAACGTACTGATCATACAGTCTCGCCCAGTAATAAAGCTGTCTCTTATACACATCTGACGCTGCCGACGAAGGCTTCTGT
>CAXHHE010000085.1:0-10649 GCA_964016365.1 uncultured Bacteriovorax sp.
ACAGGTCAAAATCCCGGCAGGACTTGAAGATGGTAAACAATTAAAGTTTAAGGGCATGGGCTCTCCCGGCGTTGGCTCAGGTGCGGCCGGCGATGCTTACATTCAAATTTCTATAAAACCACTCGCTGGTTTTACCCGCATAGAAAATGATATTCACTCCGAAGTGCCTATTAGTTTCTTTGAAGCTATTCATGGTGCGGAAATTGAAATTCCTACGATCGATGGGAACGTCATGCTCAAAGTTCCGGCGGGAGTCTCCAGCGGCTCTAAGCTACGAATCAAGCACAAAGGGGCCGGCCCTAAAGAAAATCGTGGCAATCAAATCGTCACTTTAAAAATTGTGATTCCGAAATATGTGGCACCGGAACTACAAAAGGCCATCACAGAGTTAGAAAAAAAATATTCCTATAACCCGAGGGTCCACACATGAAGCTTCCACTAAGAAGAAATCTCGATGACGTCTCCAAAATATGTGGGCTCGAGACTGATACGATCATTCATTTTATTCAGGAGGAGTGGGTTTCCCCTATTGATATCGAACTTAAAATGCTCGATGAAGAAGATATTTGCAGGATTCTTTTAATTCACGATCTGCAGGAGAAATTCGGAGTCAACGACGAAGCCATTCCTATTATTCTTCATCTGGTAGATCAACTCAATTATATCATTCACAATTCGGAAAGAGACACCTTATAAAAAAACAGGCCTTGAAAAATCAAGGCCTGCTATAAGTCACTCACGTTTGAAATGGGTCATTACCCTGAGATGTCGGTAAAAATTGTGCTCCCGTGGAACTCGCCTTCTCTTAAGATGGGGTGAGAATCGATGGCGATGACAGGGTCGCAATGATGTTATCGGCACCTAGATTTTTATCCTAGTTCCAATTATCGTTTTTTTATCACAATCGTTCGGTCTTAAGAGACCTACGTATGGAGAGCTTGATAAAAATCTTGTTCTTCATTTTTACACTCAAGTTAATTTACTTCTCGATCAATTCAATCTCAAAAGATCGATAAGCACTCGCACTCTTTGTATCTCCTTTTTGAGAGCGAGCTCCCACTATTTAAGGAGCATAAATCATGCCATTGTGCTTCCTTCAAAATGCGCTCTCTTAGACACTGTAGCAGAAAGCTTCATGAGGAATTTTGCCTCTCAAAATGCCTTAGAAAACGGCACTGTTTTTGTAAGTGATTTTATGAAATTTCACGCAGGAGGAAAAGATGGATACAGAAGTAAATGCAATACCCAATGGTTTAAGAACAGTCACCCCCTATATCATTGTCAGTGATCCAAAAAAAGCGCTGGATTTTTATGAAAAGGCGTTAGGGGCGAAAATTATTTCAAAAGTCGAAATACAACAAGGACAAATCGCCCATGCCGAATTCAAGGTTGGAGACTCTGTCATCATGATGGCAGGCGATGACCCAGGCATGCACCTTTCTCCTCAAACGGGAGAATACCGTTCAGTGAGTTTCATGGTGTATGTTCCTGACGTGGATGCTGCTGCTGAAAAAGCACTGGCAGCTGGAATGAAAATGGTAAAAGAGGTGCGCGATCAATTTTATGGAGACCGCACTGGAACCTTTGAAGACCCATTTGGGCATATGTGGACACTCGGAACCCACATCGAAGACCTCACTCCCGACGAAATCAAAGAACGTGCACAGAGAGTGTATTCATAAAAAGAAGCCCCTTTAAAGGGGCTTTTTTACAAAAGCAAAGGCCCTCGCCTTCCAGCCATTTTTTTCATAAAACTTGATACCGCCAGCATTTTCCAAAACAGCGCACAATCTCAATCCACCAGTGCAATGAAGCTCCCGCGCCTTTTCTTCTGCATAAGCTAAAAGTTGGGCCCCGTGGCCTTTGGATTTTTCAACAGAAACCAAGTCATCAATATAGAGATGCCTTCCTCTTACAAAATCATAAAGAATTCTATAGCCCATCAGCGCCAGTATTTTTTCATTCTCCACTAGCGCAACCATTTCATATTGATCACTCGCATGAGCTTCCTGGTAAATGGACTGGTACTCTTCGAAACTTAAATGAGGTCTAAGTTCTTTGAGTACTGGGAAAAACAATTTTAAATCTTCAGTATTTTGAGCGGTTTTATATTTCATAAGATGAAGCTAACACCAAAAAAGGAAAAATTTAAGCCCAAACCTTGACACCCAAAAAAAGGCCTCCATCTTTTAGGTGTAACGAGATCCACAAGGAGGATTTATGAGAAATAAAGCATTAATCAATTTGTTACAACCAAATTACTCACCGTTTTTCTTTGACCAAATATTTGACGACACTACTCAGAGCGCGGCCTACAGGAATTTCCGCGAAAGCGAGGAAGCTTATTTTACAACAATCGATATGCCGGGGGTTAACTCGTCCGACATTGCCATTGATATGGAAGAGAATATTATCCGAGTAAGTGCAGAGAGAAAGGATGCCTATGACAAAGAAACTGTCGTGCGCAAATACGACTACATCATCAACGTTCCGAAGAATGTGGATAGAGAGAAAATTTCTGCGCATTATGAGAATGGCGTGTTGAATTTAGCGCTTCATAAAACCGTCCAAGACAAGGCCAAAAAGAAAATCACCATCTCTACGGGTGAAAGGCCAAAATCCTGGAGCGATTTTTTGAACTTCAAAAAAAATGAAGCTGTTGACGGTCAAGAAGCAAAGACTGTTAATTAATCCCCCGATTCCAGGCCCTGCATTCGCGGGGCCTTTGTTTAACAATCAATCACCTCTTGCAACCTCTATAACGTCTGATAGTAATTCATGCCCAGGAAGAGCAACTTCATAAGTCAGTGCTGTTTCCCCGATTGGGTTGTAGTTAATCCATAGCGTACAGTGTGCTACTTGATTATTTAACGGATGACATTCGTTATTGATGCGGGCCTTAGACTTTACAGCGTCTTTATAAATTGAAGCGACTGTCTCATATGAGTGAACATCACCCACTAAAGTCGTTCCTTTTGTATTTAAAAGTGCCTGTAGAGCATTCTCATTTAGACTGCCAGCGAAAGCTGAAGACGAAAGACCAAGGGCAAGTGTTAACGCAAAAAGTGTTTTCATAGTGTAAATCTCCATGTGTGAAAGCATTAGTAACACAGAAATGGGTTACCATTCGATAACCTGTAAACTTTACTTAAAGAATCCCGTTTACATTGGAAAATTACCCTCATAATCTATTAAAACTATGAAATATGTAATCGAAACCCAAGACCTGATGAGGGTCTATAAAACTTACCAGAAGCCCGAAGGTCTGGTGAACTCCATCAAAGGGATCTGGGAGCGAAAGTACGACTCTAAGATCGCTTTAAATAAGACTTCAATTAAAATCGAATCAGGAAAGATTATTGGTCTGGTCGGCGCCAACGGGGCCGGAAAAACCACACTTTTAAAGATCCTTTCTGGGCTAGTTACTCCAAGTTCCGGCGAAGCTACGGTTTTAGGGTACAGGCCTTGGGAGCGCAAATACGAATTCTTAAGCCAGATGAGCATTCTTCTGGGACAAAAAAACCAGTTATGGTGGGACATCTCACCAGTGGATTCATATGCCCTGCTAGCGCGCATTTACGATCTGGATATTGTAAAAACCAGACAGCGCGTGGACGAACTGGCAACAATGCTTGATTGCAAACACGTTTTAACAACACAACTAAGAAGACTCTCTCTTGGTGAAAGAATGAAGATGGAAATCATCGGAGCTCTTTTACATGAGCCTAAAATTCTCTTTTTAGATGAACCGACGATTGGTCTGGATATTGTCGCTCAGGAAAACATCAGAAACTTCCTTTCAAATTACGTGAAAGAAAAAGAGCCGACAGTTATTTTAACCAGCCATTATATGGACGATATCGCGACTCTGGCCGATAGCCTGCTTTTAATTTCTAAAGGCAATATCGTTTACCAGGGAACGGTAGAAGAATTTACTAACAATACTAACAGTGAACTCGCACACGACGAGAAGGTCGATTTTGAAGAAGTCATTCGCCGTTTTCTTGAAACGGAATCTCGCATTCGCTAATCTGGCCGTCGTCACCAATTTAGAATACCGTCTAAATTACTTTGTCGATGCGCTTGTTCAGCCTATCTTAACAACTGGGATTGAGATCCTTTTATGGATTGCTGTCTTTAAAGGGGCCCATACAGATATGATCGCGGGATTTTCGCGCGAAAGTTATTTGAGTTATGCCCTATGGTCTGCCTTTTTTGCCAGAATTGCCACAAGCTGGATGTATGAATTCAGGATGATCGAAGAAATCAGCTCTGGAACAATTAACAGCTTAATCGTTCGCCCGATGAGTTTTTACGAGTATTACCTTTCGCAGTTAATGGGATATAAAATTGTCACGACAATTATCTCTCTTCTAGTCCCGATTGCCGGTGCTTATATTTTTAACCTTCCGGCCATTTTGTCGAGGCTGCCATTAGCAACTCTGCTTTGTTTTTACTATTTAATCCTGGTTCACACGATCAGTTTTATTATTTCGACGATGGCCTTCCATTTCACAAAGATTTCTTCAATCACTGTCGCGAAGAACTTATTCTTCTGGATTCTTATGGGAGAGCTTTTCCCACTAGACTTACTTCCAGAGCCTTTTAAAACGACAATTATTAATCTTCCATTTGCCAGTGGAGTGTTTGTTCCTGTTGGATACATCACTGGACGCGTAGGCATTGAAACTGTTTATACAGGATTCATCTCTGTGACGATTGGACTTGTGGTTCTTAACCTGCTTGGTGCCTACCTTTGGAAAAAAGGCATAGACTCTTACGTAGGAACGGGGGCGTAATGTTTCATACACTCAAAAAGTACGCTTCACTTTATAAAGCAATGTTTAAGGCGAGCTTTATCGCCGACCTTGAATACCGCGCCAACTTCTTTACCCGCATTCTGACAGACGTTTTCTGGTATGCCGCTCAGATCTTAACTTTCGAAGTGCTTTATCAGCACACTGAAAAAATTGGAGACTGGGACGTTCACCAGATGCGCGTGTTTTTAGGACTACTTTTTGTGATTGATGCTTTCTACATGATTATCATTCATGAGAATTTAGAAAACATTACTGAGAAAGTGAGAAAGGGTGACTTGGATTTACTGCTGGCAAAACCAGTGAACTCGCAGTTCATGCTCACATTACAAAAGGCCAATACGGCCATCTTTGGAAACTTAATCCTGGGAAGCTCATGGCTGATTTACTCTCTTTCCCAACTTCCGGACTTTAATTACTTCCGCCTTCTTTGGTTGGTGCTTTTAATTCCATGTAGCCTAGCGGTTGTGTATTCGATGCGCTTTATGTTTTCTGCAACAGCAGTTATTTTTACTCGTTCAGAAAATTTACAGTTCTTATGGTGGCAGGTTTACCGCTTGGGGATGAGACCTGATTCAATGTACAATCCGTATATCAAATACGTGATCCTAACACTGATTCCAGTAGGAGTTATCGTCAGTATTCCAGCAAGAGCTCTGCTTAATCCGCCTGACTTGAACTACCTTCTTTGGCCGGTGGTATTAGTTCCTATTTTAATCTATGGAACTCACCGCTTTTGGAATTTCGCACTCAAGTTTTACTCGAGTGCGAGTTCGTAATTTTTTAGTCGTTATACAAGTAAGTGCCAGTCGTGCCATCGCAAGAGACTTCAATTCCTACGTAGCAGTCTGAACCAGCATAACATGTCCACTTAGCTAAAACGCCCGTGACATACTTGCCTTCGTTTTCAGAAAATTGCATTCCTTGGATGTACTCGCGTACTGTTTGGCGTGGAACCCAGAAAGATGATTTATCTTTAAGTTCTTTGCGAAGAGCTTCGAAATTTGAATTGGCAGCAACAACTGCTTCTTCTTTAGTGATACAGCGGAAAAAATCAGCGGCCTCAACGTTTGCTGTTGATACGAGAACTAATGCAGAAAGACCAAGAAATAGTTTCATAAGCACCTCACTTTAGTTGTTCTACTAATCTGTTTCGGCGCTCTTGTACCCTGAAAAAGGGAACTTTCATAGTCAGAATTTTGTTAAATTACTTCAGGATCTTTTTTCGTTTAGCCGTAAAGGCCCACCAAGGAACGGGTTTCCCCCCTTCCATAAAGTCCACTGCGGCCATTAACGTGTCACAAACGCATGGGTCATGTCTTTGCCCCATGATTTTTTCAAGCTTGCGGTATAAAGCGATAGGGTCTTTCCCAATGAGTTGTTTAGGTTTTGTGATGCCTAGCAGGTTAAGATCCTTAACAAAGGCCTTCCCGATATTTGGAATTTGCTCCAAGGTCAGCGCCTCATCTGCTTTTTTTGCTTTCATCAATGCCTCGCTATAAAACTTTTCAACTTCCAATGCCTACTCTAAACTAATTGTTCAACACTATCATCTGGAAAAACGTGTGATCATTGCAAAATCTCTTAGAAAAACTTTCGGCGATTTCACTGCAGTCAACGGCATCGACCTTCATGTTAAAAAGGGCGAATGTTTTGGTCTTTTAGGGCCTAACGGTGCAGGGAAATCTACATTTATTGGCATGACCTATGGAACGGTTAGACGAACAGGAGGAGAACTCTCTGTTTTTGGTTTTGACCCCAACGCTCAGTCGCGCGAAATCAAAGGACGCTTAGGTGTAGTGACTCAAGACAATGCTCTTGATGAGAGCTTAACTGTTTTTGAAAATATGATGATCTATTGTGCTTTTATCGGAGTTCCAAGCTCTGAAAGAAAAAAGCGCATCGATGATTTACTTGAATACATGAATCTTGCTCACAAAAAAGATGCTCTTATTCAAACACTTTCAGGTGGGATGAAGAGGCGTTTAGTTTTTGTGCGCGCTCTTTTAGGTAAACCAGAGCTGCTTATTCTCGATGAACCAACAACGGGGCTTGATCCGGCCGTGCGCCATCTACTTTGGGGAAAAGTGCGCGAGCTTCATCAAAATGGAACTACGATTGTGCTGACCACTCACTACATGCATGAAGCAGAAGTGCTTTGTAACCGCCTGGTGATTATGAATCAAGGCAATGTGGCCGCAGAAGGCTCACCTCAGAGCATGATCAACCAACATACTCCAGGTTATGTGGGAATTTTTAGATTAGAAGATAAAAAGAAACTCGAAGATATTGCCAGCAAGGCCGGACACTTGGATTACCATGAGGATACTTCCGGGCTTTATTTAAGAACAAAGTCTCTTTCAGACTTAACCGCTTTTCACTCAGACCATGGGCTTTCTCCCCTGCAAATCAGACCTTCTAACCTTGAAGATGTTTTCTTAAAGTTAACAGGTCAGGAGTTATCATCAGATGCTTAGTACACTGCAATTATGTTTTCATATCACCAGAAGAAACTGGATCGTTTATAAAAAAGACCTGGTGGCAAACATTTCACCAACTGTGGCCGATCCCGCGTTAGTTTTAGTTTCGCTAGGTCTTGGGCTTGGTTCTTTTATTACTAATGTGGAAGGAATGAGCTATATGCAATTCCTTGCTCCAGGCTTAACCGTTGCCACCGCACTCTTCACATCATTCTTTGAAAGTAGTTATGGATTTTATGTCCGCATGACTTACGAAAATGTTTATAAAGCAATGCTTACAACTCCCATCGGAGTCAAAGAAGTTGTTATCGGTGAAATGGTTTGGGTGGGGTTAAAAGGCGCTGTCATGGCCGTCGGTGTAGCGATTGTCCTTGCCCTCTTTGGGCTTATGACCAACCCGTGGCTGATCCCAGCTCTGGCCTCTGTTGGTTTTTTAGTAGCACTTCCTTGTGGGGCCATGGGGCTTTTATCTTCTGCAATGGTTAACAATATCAATCAATTTCAAACAGTCTATTCGTTTTTAATTGCTCCCCTTTATTTCCTTTCGGGAATCTTCTTTCCCATTTCGGAAATGCATCAAGCAGTAAGATGGGCAGCTGAGTTTTTCCCACTTATTCATGGTGTGAGACTGGCACAGGCACTTTTTTGGGAACGTGGGATTGGAGAAGCGCTTTTATACAGCGGAAGTATTCTGGTTCTCCAGAGCGCGATTCTCTGCGCCCTGGCCTACTCACAGATTAAGAAGAAGCTTATTAACTAGTTATTCAACCTTGGTCGTGCGTTTAATGATATCTTTTAGATCTCTATAACGTACGGCCGGGGCCGTTTTCTCATCAGACTTTTTAACATCAGCAGCTGAGTCTTGTTTTGCCATCTTCTTATCTTTTTCTTTCTTCACGTCAACTTTAAACTCTCCAACCTTTCCTTTAACAACTGTCTTATAAACCGGAGTTCCGTCTTCATTAAGGAGAATTTTTCCGTCAACAACTTCCGGGATGATCTGCTTAACCATTCCATTTTCTTCAATATAGAAAGGTTTACCAAACTCTGCATAAATTAAATCTTTAATCGTCTGATTCATTTTCGCATTTGTAACACCATCCATCTTTGTCAGGACGATAGCATCACTTCTGTCTCCATCATCTGAGCCGCTGCGGTTGATTGAAGATGCCCCTCTGCTCACACTTCCACCACCATCATCACCTCTGCCTGGTGAAGAATCACGACTGGCAACACTTCTTGAAGCTCCTGAGGATCTCGGCGCAGAAGTCATCAGTGCGGAACTCTCTCTTTCTCTATAATTTTCTCGAGATTCATCTGAGTAATCCCCATCTTGCTCCGGACGATAGCTGCTTCCACCCACGACCTTCTGAGTTGCAACTTTTTTTGCTTCCTGGTCTTCTACTTTTTTCTTGTTCATTTCAACCAGTGCATTGCGGGCACTCTTTAACTCTGCAATTAAAGAGCTTTCACTGTCACTCGAAGAGGCCGTCGCCGTTTCTTTTTTCTCTTCAGTGGCTTTCTCCCCTTCCGAAGCACGTTTTTGGGCCTTGGCCAGTCTCTCTTCCAGATCCGAGATCTTTCCAATCATCTGGTTGTATTGAGTTTTATTGCTCTCTACTTCTTTAGTTGGCTCAGCTAATCTTCCAGAGGCAGCTATATAGGCATTAGGATCGTTGATTATCTGCTGTGCCGGCACTTGCGGCTCTTGTGCCTTAGGACCTGTTATCATATTAGATTTTTGAGCAAGTGAATAACTATCCATTGCTGATTTTAAAGCTTCACTATCCGAAGAGTGAGATGAAGTGCGAACTCCAGAGTCCGCATTATCAGATTTACTTGCTGAACCTCTATAACTTGAGCCATTTTCACCATCAATACCCTTTTTATACACTTCAGGTAAAGCTGCATTTCTAGAAAAACTTCTCACAAGAAGTAGGTCATCTCCTCTCTCTTTTTCTCTATTTTCGCTAAAGCCTTTAGAAGAAATTAATTTAAGGTCTTTATCTAATTTGGTAAATGTCCCGTTACTATCGATTACAAGAGATAGTTTTTTATTACCCTTTAGATGATCCTGCTTGAACGATGCCCCATTGGCATCAGTGAATAAATCCTGCCCCATCGAAAGATCGATCTCTGTTTGAAGAATCCCTTCTTTAGAAGTGAAAAGGTTAAACGTATTACATCGAGCCACATTATAAGTCAGCTCTTCATAACTAATCATCGCATTATTGATACTTGGTTTGCGGAAGAGCATTTTATCAAATTCTCTTTTCTCGACGGTAACAGTTGTACCAATAGAAATCTCATCGACTGCCTGACAAAGTTTTGCCATGGTGTTGATGTTTCCACATTTCTTTTCAAGAATTGATTTCGCTTCACTCTTTCTAAGGTTTTCCAAGTCCACTAGGATTTGTAGAGAATTTTTATGTTCATTATTCTTGATATAGCTTAAAAGACCTTCGGCAATCGGATCCCTGCCTAAGTTTGCCTTAGTAATCACTGAGCGGTCATAATAGTTTCTTAACACTGGATCGGCGGCCATGTAGTTCGCGTAAATATGATCCATCGTGAGAGCGACTCGCTTTTCAGGTGTCAATGATGAATCGGCCAGGATCAGGGCAATTTTATTCAGAATGTCGGTGTCTCTGATCATTGTATCACCAGCTCGCTGATGACTTAACTCGGAGATATAACCTTTTAACTGACTATTGGATGGAGCCTCATTTCTCGGAGTCTTTTTAATATAATCGAGGTATTCAAAATTACATCCCATCTCTGGGATTCGACATGAGTTCTGTGCCAGTGCATACCCTTCATCAATAATTTGCGTATTACATTTTTTGCCATCTGACTCAGGGATTTCCAGGACATCCTGCTTACACGTTTCAGGAATAAATTCCGGCCCGTACTTGTTAGATGCATAAATTCTGAGAGTTTCATAATCAATAAGCTGATTGATACCGCTCTTTGAAGTCAAAGCAATGGCCTCTTTTGCCACTTGCAGTCTCGCCTTCTTAAAGGCAACAGAAGCATCACTAGACCTATAATCAAGTTTATTTTTTAAACATCCGGCCAGGTTAAGACAAATCTCCGGAGTCAGCTCCTTACTTTTTTCAAATTTTTCTACCTTTTCACCCATTGTTAAATTACCAGTATATAATTGGTCAATTATTGCATTATACTCATTGTAATCCCAGGATGACTGGCTCAGTGGGTAGAATAGTTCCTTCCCATTTTTAAATCCATTCACTAAACTAGATGAACCAACAAAAAGACTATCTTGTTCATTGAATTGGGATTCTTTTAAGCAGACTGATTTTTCTGCAAGTGTTAAAATCTGGTTTTTTAT
>CAXHHE010000086.1:0-10623 GCA_964016365.1 uncultured Bacteriovorax sp.
GGTACTCGATAAACTCAATTAACTCTTTATCGTAGTGAAAATCTTCAAGAAAGTTTTTTCTTTTGTTTACAATCAGCCCTGCACCTAAGTGCAGATCCGAAATGACCAGAATAGTTTTTTTAATATTATTTTTTTGGAGGAATTTCATACGTCTTGTTTCCAACAATTAATTCTACTTCTTGAAAGGCAGGAGAAAGAGGAACAAAATGCAGAATGTCCCCTTTTTTTAATCTCACCACTGCTCTTTGGTATTTTTCCGGATCAATCGAAACCATACTGGCATTGGTTTGCTTATTAATAGTGAGTTTTCCAATCAAGCGAACCAGTGTTTTGTTTTCAATAATCACTTCCATAGAGTTTTTAAATTTCTCTGGAGAGATGACTCTAAAACGATCATCATAGGCGCTCACTAAAAAACCATCCAGCGACTCAATCGCCAGGGCACTGTTTAACTGCAGACATAAAAATAAGGCCAGGATACCTTTTAACATGAAAAACCTCATATCAATATTTTAGCAAATCTCTAGCACTTCTCCAGTGAGGGAAAAAGATTACCAGAGCATCCTGCTCCACTTTGTTTTCTTTTTTTAACAAGAACCGAAAACTCTCCGATAAGTCCCCTATGTTGGACTTCTTCAAAAAATCAAAACCAGTAGACCTAAAAACCAGAAGAGAGAGCTTTTTTAAGGCCTTTTTAACAGACGGTAATCACCGTTGGATTGCGGAAGACCGCATGATCAGAAGAGGCATGGCCATTTTAGTGAATGCCCTTTCTGACAAGCACCTGGCCTTTTTTGAAAAACACCCGACTTACTTTATCCCCTGCCAGGCCCACTTAAGCTGTGCTATCGGTAGAACGCAAAACCATCACCTGATCTTGGTGTTCCCAGAGCTGATGCAAATTTTAAGATCTGCAAGCTCCATGCATGGAGTGGCGATTCTCGCTCACGAATTAGGACATATTTATTATCAGCACACAGAAAATAAAGTGGAAACTCTTCAGGCGCAAATTGAGGCCGATGACTTTGCCTTTCAATTAGGTTTTGGCGAAGAACTGCAGGAAATCCTCCTCGACCATGTAAACAGTGTTGACTGCCGAGTGAGAATTTCCAAACTGACTTCTAAGCTTATTACGCAAAAAAATCAAAGCAGATAAAAAACTAATCCCGCAACAAATGTTGGAATCAAGGCCGCTTTAAAAAGTCCAAGCGGTTTAAAGCTTTTTCCAGGGCAATAAGCACGAAGAAGCGCAAATCCTGCAGGGTTAGGAGCATTTGCAATAATCGTCATTCCCCCACCGGCAACAGCAGCAGCAACGACTAAGTACTTAGATGAATCACTTAAATTGGCCACCTGAGAGGCCAGTGATGTAATCGCTGCGTTGTCCGTGACTGGTGCCAGCGCCATTGTTCCTAAGAAGAGTTGCAGATTTTCAATCGAACTCAAAATAGGCTTTAACCACCAACCTTGTTTTGCTGTAAGGATAACTAATCCTCCGAGGAAAAACCCTACTAACATACTCTCTTCAATGCGAACTTCAGACTGCTCCTCTTTTGTGATTCCATAGAAACCAAGAAAGAAAATGAAAAGACCCAAGACGAATGCCGGGTGATGCACAGACGTTACACATAGAGTGATGAAAATGAGATGAACAACAATGATCCATGCAGGAGCTCTCTTGGCCGGAGCATGGGCCACGCCGGAGACTTTTTTAATTGATGTCAGGATTTCTTTATTCATCATCGTAACAATCGCCGTATTAATCGCCGCGGCCACAGCAGCTTTCCATCCGAAGTTCATAAACATATAAGGTGTATCCCAATTCCACACACGCGCCACCATTAGTACGGGAGGTGCGGCAAAGTGAGTGAGTGTTCCACCGATTGAAATGTTTACAAAAAGAACGGCAAGAGTTGAGTAGAATAATCTACCAGAGATTCTTCCCGAAAGAGGTTTAAACACTGAGCGCTTTAATAATAGTGCGGCAATTGTCATTGCTGCCGGCTCAGTAATGAGTGAACCTAAAAGAGGCCCGATAAATAAAATCGTCGCATAGATTCTCATCCCTGCTGGCAGGGGGAGTGCGCGGGAAATCCCGCTAATAATCATCTCAGCAAAATCCGTCACCGGTTTTGATGAGGCCAATATCATAATAACAAAAACAAAAGCGACTTCAGAAAAATTGAGTTCATCCATCCAGTGAAGTCCGGCCGAAAAGCCATCCATCACCATTAGGGCAAATAAAAAGATCGCGGCCCAGATCCCGAAAACAATTTCAGGCTCGCCGGCAAAGTGCAGAAAGCGCGACCATGAAGGTCGTGTGGTTTTATAATAATCAGAAAGCGCTAGGATCTTCCCTGCACGCAGGGACTGAATCAGGGCACAGGCAAAACATATCGTGGCAATTATACCGATAGCGGTCATTTCCATAGGACATCCTCACTAATTAAACATTATCAGTTTTAAACAAAAAATGTATTAATTAATTCCGGAGGAGAACGAGCTTTGATTCTTTTAGTGAAGCATTTTTTATAGTGAACGATCAAAGGAATTTCCAGGCGCACAACTGGCCCGAAAATAAGTAGATAAGAAAAATCTGATGGAAAAAAAACAGCGCTATCAAAGATGATGCGCTTTTTAGACTCTGAAGAATGGTGCTGTCCAAAAATAAAAGGCACCACACTCTCTTGAGTGCGTTTCATTACCGGTGATTCTGGTAAAAGCTCTGCCTGAAGAATAAAAAGAACTAAAAAGATCCTCAGGACGGCAGAAAAAAAGTAAGAATTACGATTTACTGTCACCTGAGAATGATAGCACAAAAAGCCCTGTTTGGGGAGAAAATCTAGACTAAAATCCTCAAATCAGTGATGGATTTTATCTCATCGCGAATCTTAGCTGCATCCTCAAAACGCAGGTCGCGAGAAGCTTCTTTCATTAGCTTTTTAAGCTCCTCAATTCGCTTGCCAATTGACTCAGGAGTAAGAAGTTCCACTGTCTGTTTTTTCTTCGGTCCTTTCGCGCCCTTTGTCCCACGCAGAGTTTCAATAACACCTCCGCTGACACTTTTCTTAATCGTTTTAGGAGTGATGCCATTTTTTAAATTGAACTCTTCCTGAATCTTTCTTCTTCTTTGCGTTTCAGTAATCGCCACGTTCATGCTTTTTGTGGTCTTATAAGCATAAAGAATAACTCTTCCCTCCGCATTTCTGGCAGCGCGACCAATCGTTTGAATCAGTGAGCGCTCCGATCTTAAAAATCCTTCTTTGTCTGCATCGAGAATCCCAACTAAAGACACTTCTGGTATATCCAGACCCTCTCTTAAAAGGTTGATCCCGACCAGAACATCAAACTCACCTAGACGTAAATCGCGGATAATTTCCATGCGCTCGAGTGTATCGATATCAGAGTGCAGGTAACGAACCTTGATTCCACTTGATGTATAAAATTTCGTTAACTCTTCTGCGAGTTTTTTTGTCAGTGTTGTTATGAGCACGCGGTTCCCCTTAGCAATGGTTGCGCGCACTTCCTGAAGAAGGTCATCTACTTGTGTCTCTGCACTTCTCACTTCAATAATCGGATCTAATAAGCCTGTAGGCCTAATGATCTGCTCGACATACTCTCCGTGAGTTTTCTCCAGCTCATATTCGGCCGGAGTGGCCGACACATAAAGAACCAAGTCTTGCCTGCTTTCAAATTCATTAAATTTTAAAGGACGGTTATCAAGCGCTGAGGGCAGACGGAAACCATAGTTCACCAGGTTTTCTTTTCTGGCCCGGTCCCCTCTATACATCCCACCAACCTGTGAAACAGAAATATGGGACTCATCAATGATCATTAAGAAGTCTTTGTCGAAATAATCAATAAGTGTCGGAGGAGGATCGCCTGCCTTTGCTCCGGTTAGGTGGCGTGAGTAGTTTTCAATCCCTGAACAAAAGCCAAGCTCTTCCATCATCTCGATGTCATAAAGAGTCCTTTGCTCAATTCTTTGTCGCTCTAATAACTTTTCCTGAGCAGTGAATTCCTGAATGCGGTCGCGAAGCTCAATTTTGATATTAGCAAGGGCGTCCTTCATCTTAGCTTCACTTACAACGTAATGGGATTTCGGGAAAATCGTCACACCTCTAAGGGACTCGATGACTTTCCCACGAAGCGGATCAACCATGGCAATGGTTTCAACCTCATCGCCAAAGAACTCTACGCGGACAACGTTACTTTCTTCGTGGGCCGGAAAAACTTCCACGACATCTCCACGAACACGAAAACACCCGCGCGAGAAATCGATATCATTTCTTTCATACTGGATAGAAACCAGAGTTTTTAAAAAATCATCGCGGTCTAATATCTCCCCGACTGAAACCTGGGCCTTCATCGCCGAGTACTCTTCTTTAGAACCGATACCATAAATACATGAAACAGAAGCCACGACAATGACGTCTTGTCTTTCAATTAAACTTCTTGTGGCCGAGTGGCGAAGTTTTTCAATTTCATCGTTAACTGCCGAGTCTTTTTCGATATAAGTGTCCGTCCCGGCAACATATGCTTCCGGTTGATAGTAATCATAGTAAGAAACGAAATATTCAACAGCATTGTGCGGGAAAAACTCTTTAAATTCTGCGTACAGCTGAGCCGCAAGCGTCTTATTGTGAGCTAAAACCAAAGTCTTTTTTCCTAAGGCCTGAATGACGTTGGCCATAGTAAAAGTCTTACCGGAACCGGTGACCCCTAAAAGTGTTTGTTTGGTTTTGCCTTCGTTAAAGCCTTCCACCAACTCTTTGATCGCTTTAGGCTGATCTCCACCTGCGGGCCAGGGAGTGACTAATTTAAAAACTGAACTTTTTTCTTTATTATTTTCTTTCTTCATTGATGTTTTCTTCTATAATACACTTATGAAAAATATACTACCAAGTCCACTAGAGTACAAAAATAATAACCTTTATTTTGATGGAAAACGCCTAGACAGCATTGCCTCAAAAAAGCGCACGCCTTTTTATTTATACAGTAAAAAAACTCTGCGCCATTATTACGAGCAATTTAGCAAAGCAGCCATTAAAAATAACCTACCATCACCATTGGTTTGTTATGCATTAAAGGCCAATTCAAATAAAGATGTCCTGGCCCAGTTAAAGAAAATGGGAAGCGGTGCAGACGTCGTTTCAGTGGGAGAGCTTAAAAAGGCCCTTAAAGCTGGAATTGATCCACAAAAAATCGTTTTCTCTGGAGTCGCTAAGACCGCTGAAGAGATCCGTTTCGCCTTGAAGTGCGGGAAAAAAGGAATCTACTCTTTTAACGTTGAATCCATCGAAGAGTTACAACTCATCAATGAAATCGCGAAAAAAGAAAAGCGCATTGCCCGTGTAGCTTTCAGGCTTAACCCACAAGTGAATGCTAAAACTCACAAGCACATTTCTACGGGGAATAAGACTCACAAGTTTGGACTGTTAAAAGCAGACATCGTTGAAGCTCTTGAAGCAAGAGAGTTTTGGACGAATACAACTCTTGTGGGACTAAGTATCCATATTGGTAGCCAGCTTACAGAAATGAAAGCGACGGTTAAAGCGATTGAAGAGATTTCAAAACTTGCCCTGAGTATTGATGTGGCCCTTGAGTTCTTAGACTTAGGTGGTGGACTTGGAATCGACTACACGGCAGAAGAAAAAACGAAGCTGACGTCAATCGACACTTACATGAAAACAGTGGCAGACGCCCTAGAAAAATACTACTACTCAAAAACCGACCACTGCCCGCGCGTTGTTTTTGAACCTGGCAGAATCATCGTCGGGAAAATGGGCGTTCTCGTCTCTCGCGTTGTGCGCACAAAAGTCTCAGACTCAAACCACTTCACGATTATTGATGCGGGAATGAACGATCTGATCCGCCCAGCTCTTTATGAAGCCTACCACGAAGTGCTTCCGGCACAAGCGTCTAAGAAACTAATTAAGACGGATATCGTAGGCCCTATTTGTGAAACATCAGACTGTTTTGGAAGCAAAAGAAAACTTCCGGCCCTGTCTGCTGGAGACCTGGTAGTTATCGATAATGCCGGAGCTTACGGACAGACGATGGCCTCAAGTTATAACGAAAGAGAAATCGCGACTGAGTACTTTGTGTAATGAAAACAAATCTCGCACGTTTTGTTTTTTTTTCCCTTGTTCTTTTTGCCTTGAGCCCTTATTCATCAAGCGCTCTAGCCCTATTGGCCGGGATTATCCTGGCCAGCACTCTGGGAAATCCATTTCCTGAGTTCACTAAAAAACATACTTCTACACTGCTTCAATACTCCGTTGTGGGCCTTGGAGCGGGCATGAATCTTAAAGTCGTCGGCGTTGTCGGCGCTCAAGGTGTTGGCTACACCATCACTGGAATTGCCCTGACTGCTCTTGTGGGTTACGGCCTTGCAAAACTTTTAAAAACGCCAAACATTCTTTCAACTCTTATCACTGTAGGAACAGCGATTTGCGGAGGAAGTGCAATTGCCGCGACTGGGCCCATTATTAAAGCTGAACACGAAGACATGTCAGTGTCTTTAGGTGTGGTCTTTATTTTAAACGCCTGCGCTCTTTTTATTTTTCCACCTATCGGCCACTACCTGGGCTTAACTCAGCACCAGTTTGGAATCTGGAGTGCTCTAGCGATCCACGACACAAGCTCTGTTGTGGGAGCTTCTATGCAATATGGAGCTGAAGCACTGGAGCTCGCAACAACTGTTAAACTTGCGCGCGCTCTGTGGATCATCCCTATCAGTCTTCTTTTTGCCTTTTTTATGAAATCAAAAAGCAAAATCAAAATGCCATGGTTTATCTTTGGGTTTATTTTAGTCGCTGCTTTAGTAACATGGGTTCCAGCTCTTTCTGAAGTTGGACACCAGGTCTCTCGCATCGCTAAACAACTCTTAGTCCTGACACTCTTTTTTATTGGGATTAATTTAAACCTGGATTCAATTAAACGCGTAGGAATTAAGCCGCTTCTTCTAGGTTTTATCCTGTGGGTCGTTGTGGCCACAACGACTGTCATGGCCTTAAAACTTAACTGGATTATTTAATTTTACAGTTTTTTACGTGCTCTGAGATTTTTTCAGGCATCCCTTCATATAAGAAACCAATGTACTCACGTCCTGCGATCTTAGGAATACTCCATGTGTAGCTTGGGTATTTTTTAATGTAGACGTTTTTCGTTGTGCTTGGAAGCTTCTCCCACTCTTTAATCGACCACTTTTCAAATTCAGGACAAGCAACTTGGTAAGCATGGATGCGTTCGTGATTAATCGTCAGCGCCATATCTTTAATAACACTATCAGCAGTCGCATCCGGTGTGTGAATTGAAGCGTATGGATTTAAACCAATCAGTGCCACTCTTCCTTTTAAAGAAAGCTCTAAATCCGCAACTGTCACTTCCGCTTCTTTTTCTACGCGCGCTTTACAATTTTTCCCGGCCGTTTGCGTGTTCAGCCACTTCTGGTACGCTTTGACGTCTTCATTTAGGATTGAAAAACCTGAAGCACTCATCGCTAATGCATCCGGGCCAATTTCAGAAGGGCTAATCCAGTTTCTATAGACGAAATAACAGTAAGCAATTCCCGAAAGGTAGTTCGGGTCATTGAACATGAAAAACTGGATTTTATCGTCAATAGGAGCTGCTGGTGCGCCTACTTGAGACGGTGTGATGGGCGTGATGTCTTGAGTTTTATTAGCAAGAAAAAACTTCTGATGAATCGTCTCACAAAGAGGAAGGCTTTTTGGATTATTTTGCAGTGTCGTTTTACACAGGCTTAAAAAATCCGAGGCCGGCTCAGGTGCTGCCGCAAAAACATTAAAAGAAACCAAAAGAAGTAATAAGTATTTCATATATGCCCCTTAAACTGTCTTAATAAATTGTTCGCGCGGAAATCTCATACGTGGACCATACACTCCACCCTCATCTCTTTTTCCAGCACTGATGATCATCACAATATCGGCCTTGCAAGGAAGTCCTAAAATAGACTTCACTCTCTTTGAATCAAAACCTTCCATCGGACACGTGTCGTATCCATGGGCCCTAAAAGCAAGCATCAGGTTTTCGCAGGCAAGGGCAACTGATTTTGCGGCCCAAACTTTTAAACCAAAGGAGCTGATAGGCTCGCGAGGAACAACTTTAAATAGCCCAAGGATCGTGTTTAAAAGCCATTTAAAGGGAGTTAAAACGTTAAACCATCCTACGGTGTAAACGAAAGGAACAAGCTTCCCGTAATAAGTCAGAGCTACCTTTGGCGTTTCCACCGGAAGCTTTTTAAATTCGGCCAGCATTTGTTTACTGTGCTCGCGCCACGTATCTCTGCGGGCGACACAGACAATAAGTTCTGAAGCTGTTTTAGCGGCCGATTGAGAAAAACACGCAAAAGCAATCTGCTCTTTAATCGCCGGAGTCGTAATCCGGTAGAACTCCCACTGCTGAAGGTTTGATGAGTTTGGCGCCAAAAGCGCCATATCCAGGCATTCATGAACAATGTGATCCGGGATTTTTTCGCTGGTGTATTTTCTTACTGAACGGCGGGCATAAACAAGTTTTTTAAATTCAGAAGGGTTGTAATAATCCATTCCCTCTTTTTGAAACGCTTCATTGCCTTCGAATTTTCCGTCCATTTCCGTAAAGACGTTTTTTTGCTCACTCATAGAGTTTTTTCCATATTAAGATTGGTGATTTCATATCCAAGTGATTCATAAAGACTGCGGGCCACTTTGTTGTGGCCAAAAACGTGCAGACCGATGTGATGCAGACCAAGCTTTCTGACTTCGTCTTCTAAAAGAATCATCGCTTTTTTGCCGATGCCTTTTCCTCTGGTCTCTTCATTTAAAACGATGTCGTAGATGTAACCTTTACGATTGTCGGGAGCGCCTTTGACTCCAAGCCAAAGTGTCCCAACCCAATCGTTATTGTCTTTAATTGAAAAAATATACTGATCTTTGGACTTAAGACCGTGAGGCAATAGCCTTCCAAAATCTTCATCCGCTTTTTTTTGAGCTTCCGCGAGAGTCGCTCCGTTTTTCACGATCTCATCGCGGTAGTTTGTTTCGCTTTTTGCTCTCCAGATAACATATTCCGCTTCATTCATCGGAACAAGGAGAACTGCACTCATTACTTGTAGCTCCAAGTGTAAGTTCCATCAGGATTATCTTTTACAACAACACCAAGTTCATTTAAGCGGTTTCTGATTTCATCAGACTTCGTCCAGTCTTTTGCCGTTCTTGCTTCTTTTCTTTGAACCAGAAGTTCTTCGATTTCCGCTTCACCAGCTCCAGTTGTTCCTGAAAGAGCTTTCCTTGCCAGGTTTAACTGTCGTAGGATTTCTTCCGGGTAATCGTGGATAAGACCTGTCGCTGCTTTCATGAAGTTTACAACTTCTGTTAACTCAAACGCGTAGTCATCACTATAGCCGTCTTTGGCCATACGGTTGTAGTCTTTGATTAAACCAAAGAACACCCCCATCGCACCTGGAACGTTAAAGTCGTTTGCCATTTCACGCTTAATATCTTCGTGAGCTTTTTTTACTTTCTCTACTTCTGAAGCAGCTGTCGTTCCTTTTTTGTGCTCACCGAATAAGTGAATTGTAAATTCATGGATGCGCTCAATTTCTCCAATTGCTCTAGCGATTGAATCTTCCGTCCACTCTAGTTTTGATCTGTAGTGAACAGATAAAAGAATATGACGAAGAATGGCCCCAGAATAAGTTTCAGTGAATTTTCTGATCGTCACTACGTTACCAAGTGACTTACTCATTTTCTCTGAACCAAAATTTAAAAATTCGTTGTGGGCCCAATTATTACAGAACGGGCATCCGTTAGCTGCTTCCGATTGAGCAATTTCATTTTCGTGGTGTGGGAATAATAAATCCACTCCACCGTGGTGAAGATCGATTGTTTTTCCTAAGTGTTTTTTTGCCATGGCAGAACACTCAATGTGCCAGCCCGGTCTTCCTTTCCCCCATGGAGAATCCCAGCTCCAGCCTTCTTCAGGTTTTGCCGGTTTCCATAAAACGAAATCAGAAGGGTGTTTTTTATGTCCATCAGTTTCAACACGAATCCCGTGCTGAAGAGATTCAAGCTGAACTTTTGAAAGTTTGCCGTAGTCTTTAAACTTAGGAACGTTGTAAAGAACTTCCTGTCCACCATCTTTAGCAACAGTGTACGCGTAGCCATTCTTAATCAGGTCTTCAATCATCTGAATAATTTCTGGCATGGTTTCACTTACTGTCGGAGTGACAGTTGCTGGAAGCATTCCCAGGCATTCCATATCTGTATTACACTCGCGGATGAATTCATCTGCGTGTTGTTTCGGGTGAATCCCACGCTGGCGAGCAGCTTCTAAAATTTTGTCATCAACGTCAGTGTAGTTACGAACGAATTTTACGTTGTAACCAAGAGTCTTCATCGTTCTATGGAAAAGGTCTCCCACAACTAGTGCACGCGCATTTCCTACGTGAAGAAAGTTATAAGTTGTCGGTCCACAACTGTAGAATTTAACCTGGTTTGAATCGATGGGTTTAAAGACTTCTTTAGAACGAGTGAGATTGTTAAAAACTAGAATTTCCATTTTCTTCCCAATAATTAGACTTTTTTAGTAACCCTAAAAGTCTGTCTCTTATACACATCT
>CAXHHE010000087.1:0-10562 GCA_964016365.1 uncultured Bacteriovorax sp.
GGTAGCTCAGTCGGTAGAGCAAGGGACTGAAAATCCCTGTGTCGGCGGTTCGATTCCGTCCCTGGGCACCATCTTGGAACTTTAAAAACCTCGTTTAACCCACGAGGTTTTTTTTTGCCTTTTTTCAAGCAATTATCAAATCTTCTCTCTTTCTTTTTAACTTACTCTGATATCGACAGTAAACTTTTAACTTCGTCTGCACTTAAGTCAATCAATAGGTCTTTTTGGCGTGAGGTTTCCCCTCTTTCAAGTTCGATTCTGCTTTTGCTGATCCCTAAAAACTTAGCAAAAAAAGCGATGACTTCTTTGTTGGCCTCACCATCAACAGGCGGGGCCTTGATCTTGACCTTTAAGCGAGGTGGTTCTCCATAGAGACCAGAAATTTCGTTTTTACTTGCCCCTGGCTGGACATAAATTCGAAGAATGGATTGTGAATTTTTAGCAGTTATAATAGTCATTTGATTTTGAACGTGAAAAGCATTCAAGTAAGCTATCGCTCATTCACATTTCCTCTCTTTCGGGAAAGCGCATCAGCCTTTCAAAAGGCCATCTTTTAAGCTATAAAACAAGAGTAATGAGCGCTCTAAAGTCTGTCTATTTTTTATTCATCGTTTTTCTTCTTATCGGATGTTCCGCTTCCCACAACAGTGCCCCATCGACAGGTATCATTTCGCAAGAAAAAAATTACCCGATAATGATAACCAACAACCCAATTGTTTTTGTGGCCAATGTTCCCGTTGTAGGAATGAAAGGACATTTAAATGCTTTTGGTAATCACGGAACATCTATTGTCGACTCCATTCCTGGTGGAGACCTTTATATCCGTTACCCTAACGGCCATTTAAAAAACCTGACAGCTGAAGCAGGTTTTGGAATAGCTTCTGGAGAAATTCAAGCGGGCGCTCAGGCCATTGCCGTTCGCCAGCCAACCGTTCACTGGAGTGGAGATAAAATTCTTTTTTCTATGCTCGTAGGCGGCCCAAAAGAGCGCTTTGATAGAGCAAGCAATAGACGTTGGCAAATTTATGAAGCATCTGGGCTTAATGAATCCGACACTGTCGTTATAAAAAAAATTCCTTACCAGTCTTCAAAGTACAACAACCTCTCTCCGATCTATGGGGCCACTGACGATATCATTTTTGTTTCAGACGCTCCTCTCTACAATATGAAACACACCTACCCCCAACTGGATGAGTATGAATCAACTCCTTCCAACACCGGGATTTGGAAAATCAATCTGCAGACAAAAAAACTTTCAATGATCGAACACGCTCCAAGTGGCGCTTACGATCTTTCTCTCGATAGTTTTGGTCGAGTTATCTTTACCAAGTGGGATCACTTAAAAAGAGACCAGCAGGCCGATGCCGACCGCTATGAAAAAGGAAGTTACCGGGCCTTTGATTTTCCCGATGAAACTTCAAGCGCTGTCAGAACAAAATTTCCAGAACTCGATGAAAATGGAAAATACCTGGCCGACAAACGCGGAGTGCTTTATGAACTCTTCCCTGAAGCGCGCTCAATAAAAGATCCGACTAAGGACCCTAACGAGTCGATTAATAACTTTAACCAATTTTTTATCTGGCAAGTTAACGAAGACGGCTCTAACGAAGAGACTATTAACCATGCTGGCAGACATGAGTTTGGTGGCTCTTATATGCCTCCCGTTTTTCTTGATGACCCCAACTTAAGCGAATTTTTACCTCGAGAAGGTGCAAATAAAAAAATGCGCGACACGATTGCCGGCAATGCGGGGATCTTTCAATTAAAAGAAGACCAGGACAATCCTGGAACTTATTTAGGAACATACGCCCTGGAATTTGGTCGCGAAGCTGCCGGTCGCATTGTGGAGTTCAATCTTCCTCCTGGAAAAAATCCGGAAGATGTCATCATGACTGATTACACGAATGCGACGCTGGATTATTTTCCAGAAAGAACAAGTGACAGGCTTCCATCAATGACCGGCCACTACCGCAACCCTGTAAGGCTTGCAGACAGAAGTATTCTGGTGAGCCACACCAATGAATACCGCCTCAATGAAGACGATTCAACGGACCCAGGGACAACCAGACCGCGTTTTATTTTCAGACTCAAAAAAATGATCCCTAATCCTTTTGATACGGACATGATTGCGGGCAATCCACTGACGGAAGGAATTGTTAAACACGTGCGCTGGTGGACAGATGCTGAAGCGCCTAAGGAATACTTAGGTCAACTCAATGAAACAGACGCTGTCGAAGTGCGCCCGCGCCCACGTCCTTCAAGCACTCCTCTCATGGCCACTGACCCCATTGAAAAATCAGTGCTCACTGAAGAAGGTGTTGATGAAGTCGAATTACAAAATTGGCTTAAAGAAAAAAAACTGGCCCTGATCGTCTCCCGCAACGTCACGATGAGAGATAAGGCCGATGTCGGCCAGCCATTTAACCTGCGCATCCCTGGTGGTGCCGAAAACATTCCGGCCCAAGGGAAGGTTTACGACATTTCTAAGCTTCAAATCTTTCAGGGTGAATTAACCCGCAGTTATGAAAAACAAGATGGTCGCAGAGTCTATTCTCGTCCAGTGAGAAATAATGAACATCATCCGGATATTGAAAAATTCTATACTGACAAAGGAAAAGTGGAATTGGGTCTTGATGGATCGATGGCCGCTTTTGTTCCTGCAGGAAGGGCCCTTTCATGGCAGCTGGTTGATCCAAACGGAAAACCAGTTGTGCGCGAGCGCGTTTGGGTGAGTTTTGCTCCAGGTGAAATTAGAACGTGTGCTTCTTGCCACGGAATCAACTCAACCACTCACAACAAATTGCCTGAGCCAAAAAATAAACCAGAGGCCCTAAGAAACTTAATTCGCAACTGGAAGTCGCTTAAATAATCATCCGCACATTCTTTTGCGGACATTCATCATAAAGGACTGACGGTGTTGTGGCCGCTTCTTCTGCAATACCTGCCTCGATTTTGACATTGTAGCGCTGAAAAGCTTCGATATACTTATTCATCTCGGACTCATGCACTTTGAGCTTCTCTTGAATATTGACGATTGAAGCATTAAGCGAATCCAGCTGAAAAGAAAAATGATCGACTCCGACCTCACGGTCTTTTGTATAATGAATATTTCTCATGAGCGAATCACACTTTCGTCCCAAGTTAATGGCGAGGAAGTGAAGCTCATGACCTTTTTAAGGCCGACTCTTACTTTGACTATCGAACTATTTTGAAACTCTAATGTACCGGCCAAAAATTTTGCGAGATTATTTTCCATGGCCACAGATTCGGAGTGAGCAGAAAACATCTTGAGGGATAATTTTATTGAAGTCTCTCTTTCTGTGTTTATTTTTTTAGTCTCATACCAAACTATATTTTTGAATTAGCCTGAATGGGTCTTCCAATCAAAATAAAAAAGGGCCCGCAAGCGGACCCTTCTTATACAAGGAAAGAGATGTCTCTTTTTTAGTCAGCTTCTGCTTCGACACTTGTGCCGACAGAAAGCTCACCTAACTTAGGAAGTAGAACGTCTCCAACATCACTATAATCCATTTTTAATTTCAGAGTGACCTGGTGCTTTTTAGTAAATAGTCCACCTAGCTTTGGGGCCCCAAGGCTTTCAAGGTCGATGTCTACTCTTGTGACAGCTCCGTCAAACTTTGCTTTAAATTGAGACGGTTTTAAAGTCTTTTCAAATTTTACGTCATCTTTTTTGGCGATTTTTACCAGAAGAGATGATCTCGCCTGATCGAATTTACCGTTTACAACAAACGATAGTGAACGCTTTCCAAGGTCAACATTAGAGATCCCTTTTTCGTTTACAGAAAAAAGGTCTGCTTTGTTATAAAGAGCTACTTTATAAACCGCTTTAATAGAGTTCAGGTCTGCTTGTGCTTCGTTTTTCACATCTCTTTTAACAAAGGCCACAGCTTTTGATCCGGCAATTTCTTTTCCAAGAATTTCCAGGTCACCTTTTGTGCTTAGGTTAACTGTGTATTGAGAAGCAAGATCGGCCCCTTTAGCATCAAAAAGAACTTGTACGTTTGCCTGGTGAGTTTTTAGAGTCACTTCATATGGAACCTGGATGTCTTTTTTACAAGCGTATGGAACTTGTCTGTAAAGAGTTTCGTTTCCACAAACGTTTTCTGTGTATGGAACCTGACGGCAAACTTGCTCAGCTGGTACCCAGTCACACTGCTGACGAGAACGGTTCTCACACACTTCGTGTGGACGGCTCACTTGACGGCACTCCTGACGAGAAGGTCCTGTAGAACACTCTCTTTCTTCATAAGGAACCTGACGACATTGTTGTTGCCCTGGTCTTGTTTCACAAACTTCTCTTGGTGGAATTTTTGTACAACGGTTTTCTCCGTTCACTACACGGCACTGAACTTCTCCAGGAACTGTATGACATTGCTGTCCGCCACCTGAAGTTGTACATTCTTGTCTATAACGAACAACCACGCGGCACTGCTGCTCACCAGGAACTGTTCTACATTCATTTTCATAACGGTTTTCTGTTCTACAAACTCTGTCGTAAACAGTTCTACATTCCTGGTGCCCAGGAATTGTTTCACATTGCTGGCGGTATCTAGTGACATCACGGCAAACATACTCAGTATAAGGTTCACTGCGATAGCAAGTTGAATCTACTGTCTCTGTCTTGTAACGAGTTTCTTTCAGCCAATTTTCCAGATCGAAAATTTCTTCTCTTTGGTTTTCGAAGTTAATTATCTTTGAAGTTTCTGCGTGAGCGATGCTCATAACCAGCATCATAACCATCACAAGCAGCGTGCGTGCTGTTGATATCATTTCGTCCCCCTTTGACTACTTTGGAATTTTAACAAGAGTAGTAGAGGCAATTGGTATGCCATTTTTGTTCAGCGTTTGACTCGCGTCAAGTAAACAAAAATTCATCGAGTACGAATGAATCTCGGTATGTTGTATTGGCCCCAGTGCTAGAGTGACACCAGCACGTGTAAGGCATTTAAAGAATCGACGTCACCAGCTCTGATGGTCTCGCAATCACTGCCTTATCACCATTTATAAAGATCGGGCGCTCGATTAAGATAGGATGTTTCATTAAAATTTGAATCCATTCTTTATCAGAAGGATTTTTATTTTGTAGACCAAGCTCTTTATAAACATCTTCTTTTTCCCTCACCATCTCTTTATAAGTAAGGCCCAATAGACTTGGTAAATGCGAAAGAAGTTTTTCTTTGAGTCCATCTTTTAAATAATCAATAGTATCAAACTCGATACCTTGCTCTTCTAAGATTTCTTTTGCGCCTCTAGATTTTGAGCAGCGTGGATTGTGAATTAAGATGGCCTTTTTCATTGGTAATTTTCCTTTTTACTGTTAGCCTATTTTAAAAGCATTTCACAAAAAATTCCACAGGAGACATTGATGATCAAAAAATTGTTATTCAAAACAACGCCAGAGAGTTCACTCTTAAATGAAACTTCACTACTTGTTCTTAGAGTGATTGCCGGACTACTAATGGCCTCGCTGCACGGTTTTGGAAAAATGCCTCCAAGTGACAAACTTATTGGTGGTGTACAGGCCTTAGGATTCCCGATGCCTGTTCTTTTTGCTTGGGCCGCTGCTCTTGCTGAACTTGTCGGTGGAATTTTCTTAGCAGTAGGATTTATGACCAGACCTGCGGCCTTCTTCCTGGCCTTCACTATGTTTGTTGCTGCCTTTGGAGTTCACCTTGCAGATCCATGGGACGTTAAAGAACTCTCTCTTTTATACTTTGGTGTTTCGCTGATCTTCGCGACTCGCGGAGCAGGTAAATTCTCAATTGATCATTTTATGAAATAATTTTTAAAGCGGCCTTCTAAAGGCCGCTTTTCTCTTTAAGCAGAAAAGAATTAGGCCCCAAGAGGTGTTAAAACAACGACACTCATTCCAACGGCCAGGCCCTTTCCTTTATTCACATACACATGATTAACTTCACCAGGAAAGGCCAAGACATCACCTTTTTTAACAACGTATGTGTTGCCTAAAATAGTCACCGTCATCTCACCTTGAATGCAGTGAAAATATTCTTTAGTACCTGAAGGATGCGGTGTCCCCTTCATCTGAGCGCCAGGTTCAATTTCAATGCGGTCGATATCCATATTGGGAAGAGCATCTGGAAGAAGTTTATAAATGAGTACGGCGCCCTGACTTCTCGTCTGCACAGTCACTTCATCCGCAGGGATTAGTTTGCAAATAATATCTTGAGGTGTGAGAAGTTTTTCAATCGGAATATGCAGAGCTGCAGATAAGCGCGCCAGGTTAGTCAGTGAAGGATTTCCCACTCCCGATTCAAGATTGGCAATAGTTGAACGGGGCACTCCCACTAATTTTGCCAGTGCTTCCTGAGTGAGGTTTCTTCTCTGTCTTAATTCCAGTAAGTTATGTGCCAGGTTATGCGAAAGTAACTCAAACTCTTTGTCCATATAATATCCACCTTGTTATTATTTTAGCAAAGATCTAATAACTTAACAAATGGCTGAGTTTTACGGGATATGGGTTTAGATTAGTTTTAGGACTAATCAAGGAGAAACCTATGTCATTTACACTACCAGAACTACCATATGCAAAAACTGCACTTGCCCCTCACATGTCTGAGGAAACTCTTAACTATCACTACGGCAAACACCACAATGCTTACGTGACTAACCTAAACAACTTAATTAAAGAAACAAAATTTGAGAAGATGACTCTTGAAGAAATTATCTTAAGCTCAGAAGGGCCGGTTTTTAACAATGCCGCTCAAATCTGGAACCACACATTCTTCTGGAATTCTCTTTCTCCAAATGGCGGCGGCGAAGCCACTGGAAAAGTTGCAGAACTGATCACAAAAAAATGGGGATCTTTTGAAGCTTTTAAAGAAGCCTTCACTAAGTCTGCTGTTTCTAACTTCGGTGCGGGATGGACATGGCTTGCTTTAAATAAAGCGGGAGAATTGGAGATCGTTAACACTAGTAACGCTCAAACTCCGATCACAACAGGGCATAAACCACTGATCACTGTGGATATTTGGGAACATGCTTATTATATCGATTATAGAAATGAGCGCCCAAAATTTATTAATGCATTCTGGGCGCTGGTGAATTGGGAATTTGCTAATAAAAATCTTTAAGAATTAGAAGCCACTGTATGGATCTTTAGGAAGACCAGTACAACCTTTATAGGCCAGGCAGTGAGTTTTTAAATTTTTCATCTGCTCTACAGTATTGCTGTTTTCAGTATAAGACACTTTCATATTTCCAATCGCTTTTGGTGGCAGTCCGGGTATCTTGTGGTACTCGACTGTCCCCTCTTTCGTTAAATAAAGCTTTTTCTGACAATCAACAATGCTCTCTGCAGAGAAATTATTGTCGCGGGCGCAGAGATAGCGCTCGCCCGTCGTCTTATCAACTCCACTTCCACTAATAAGGAATGTATGGGCGCTTGAACCTTCACCTACCTGATTGATAACAATCGCTGGCTCCTGGTGTTTACTTAAGCGGTATTCGATATCATCAAACACCTTAGTATAGTACTCTTCTCCCTGCGAACGAGTGTTAGTCACCATCGCTAGACCTTGCATGCTCATAGCATTTTCGCCCCAGTTCTTTTTCACTGATTCCTGTAGGAGATCTTTTACTTCAGGGTCACTAGAGAACTCTTTCAAGTTTTTAAAACCAATAATCTCAATCGGCTCATTGTTGTTAATTTTATCGATAATATATTGATAGTTTCTCAGACGCATTGATTTTTCATCTTCGCCAGTGAACTGTTTCTTGATACCTGGATTAAAAGTCGCCAGACGGTTAAAACGTTGAGTCACGACTGCGTGCCCCCAGCAATAACCAGTATACCCGCTGTCCTTCTTATAAAAAGCAGTGTCACCGTTATTAAAAGACAGAGAATTTTCCGGAGCATCATTGTCTACACCACGGTTTAAAATCTCAAATCCTTCCGGGCAAAGCTTTTCGCAGGAACAAGACTTATTGTCACAACTTCCCCAGGCCTTACATGAACAAAGCTTGTCCTTAATCTTAGAAAATGAATTAGCTGTCTTATCAAGCACCATCTCCAATGCATCTTCAGTTCCAGACTGGCATGAACCACTGCCACTGATAAATGAGGTGTCCTTAGACATTCTTTCTTTTTCTTTGTACTCCTCATACATTTCATCACTGCTTGAGCTGTTAAAGCCCTGGCCGCTAAAAAGATTGGAGAATGCAGAACTAACCGCTGTCCCGAGTTGTGATTCACATGACGTAAAAAAGACAATTAAAAGCATAAGGCATATATTCTTTTTCATTACTTAATGCCCTCCACTGCTTCTAACAGGTATTTCTTCTCCTGGTTTTCTTCTTTAAAATAAGTTTGTGCACGGGCCAGCTTCTTTTGATCAAACTTGCCTTGTTTTAGGTAATCACTCAAGAGGCCACAAATGATAATGCTGTAAGTGTAAGCATTAGGGTATTTTTTATATTCAGGAGCACAGTAAAGGTCTTTGACATTCTTTTTATTAACAGCAACGTTGAGAGTGTCATAGGCAATAATATTAAAACTGTTTTGGCTGTTTTTTAGGGCCTCTGGGTTAAGAGCACTAAGGCCTTTTTCAAATTCTTTATTTTTAATCGATTCAATCAGATTACTTTCTTCTGCAAAGTATCCATAAAAGCCCGGCACTTCACCTTTACCGCTCAGTCTTTTTTCTACGGCATTCAGGTAGTACCCAATCTCTGGTGTTTTATATTTACTGTTGTCGGCGAAGTATTTTTTAGCGGCCTCAAATTCTGCTTTAAGTCCTGCTTCATCTTTGTTGTTAGAAGCAATGGCCATTAAGTTAATATAAGCTTCTGCTTTATTTTCTTTAACCTTTAATTCAATTGCATCCTGGTAATACTTTTTTGATTTGTCATAAAAGCGGTATTGGTACAACTCTCTTCCCGCCAGAAGATTCACAAAAAACTTTTTCTTATCATCGACCAGACTCGACTGCAGTTTGTTTTGCACTTCCGCTTCGATTTTTTCGAGGTCTTTGCTGGAAATAATTGTGGATTGAGGAGCGGCAAAAGCAGTGCTCAATACCATTGGAAGGAGGAGTAAAAATGTCTTCATAAATTAACCTGGATTTAGGGGTCCTTAACTCTAGTTAATTATAAAGACGAATGGGATTTTTCGCTAGTAGAGCAAAGATGATCACCATACGTAGAACGTAAAAACAATCACTTTGCTCTCTTATATCCTAATATTCTACTTATTTAGTCGCTTTAGGCTTGGCAGTTTTTTTAGTCGTTTTCTTAGCAGCGGGCTTAGTTGGGATTTTGCCTCTATCGTCTTGGACGGCTTCGCGGCCCAGGTAATTTGATTTTTCACCTTCTGAAAGCCCTGCATTTGGGGTTTCTGGTGTCTTCCATTTTTCAGTTGCGTTCTCAATCGCTGAACAAGAAACCAGCATTGAAAGAAGCATAACGACACTTAACAATTTTTTCATTTTCACTCCTTCGAAAAAAGATTTTTAAATTATAAGTCTATTTTAAAATTAATCAAAGACTGGTTTGTCATCCATTCCCACTCTCCCAACGAAAGGAAGTTTGAGAGCTGGTCTTAAAAAATCTAAACCGAAGGTAAGCCCAAGCACGTTGACTTCAACACCTTCACCAAGTCCCAGAGTAAAACCCAAGGCCCCAACAAGAGAAAATTGAACTCCTGTTTTTGTCTCTGACCATCCCACAGGCTGACCTTTATAGATCCAGTCTTTTCCAATGGCATTGGAAGGAAGTTCGACTGTCATTCCTTTAGTTGAACGGATAATATGCGAGACAAATGTATTACTGTTAGGCCCAGGCCATGCACGGTATTGTTCAGAATAGGGATAACTTTTCACAGCGGCTTCCACTTCGGGAATCATCGCTTCAGCTTTGGGACCGATGTAGCTAGCGACCAACTCAGGTCTCGCCCCAAACCAGTGGCGGTCTGGAATATCTTTTTCCACTCGGATAACCGGAAGACCACGCTGAGATCTCCAGCCGATCACATGATAAGTTGTATACTCTGGTGCATTTTTTTCTTTGGTTACAACCCAACTGTGCACGCTGAAGTATCCTCTCCAGCTCACAGTTTTAGCAGCGTAAACTTGGACGACAGCTTCTTTTTCAACACTAGGAAGTGGAGCAATCTTGGCGCTTTCTTTGGTCGCCGTTCTCCAATCAGTGGTCTGAGCGCATGAGAAAAATGTCAGGGACAATGTAAGAAACAACATCAGGTTTATGCTTTTCATTCCATTATCATAATCAGATTGTTTTTTATTTGGCAAAAGAATGAACAACAGTATTGTCTGAGTAACGGTCAAAATTTTTCCAGGCATTTATCAGAGTGTAATTCTTGGAATTAATATACACGCCACCATTTTTTTCCGGGCCGCCAAAGGTGTGAACACCAATGACATAATTTTGTGAATCGTTTTGTCTAAAGAGTGCACTCCCCGACATTCCCCCATAAGAATCGCAGAAATAACTCAGAAGATTTCCAGCGACGACTCCCGGACAAGTCACACTCCACTGAGTGCCAAAATCTTTATCTCCCGGATAAC
>CAXHHE010000088.1:0-10489 GCA_964016365.1 uncultured Bacteriovorax sp.
TCAGTTCAAGAAGACTAAAAGATATAGAGAACTCCAAAATGAGATCTATAGGCGTTAGTATTACTCAACTAATCTTTGAATAAAATTTTCACAATAAAATTTTTTTTTTGTAATACAATCAGAATATTGAAAACATAATCTGATAGGATTCACAATGGGAATTGATTACAAAGCTCCTAAAGACTTTCTTTATAATAGAAAAGGTCCATGGCCTCAGCCATGCCCGGAACATCCTTTTGGTGAATCAGCGGGAGTTATTCATCTGCCATTAAGAGAAGCCATTGATTGGTGGCTCAATATTGGTTCTCGTTATGTCTTCACATTAGCTTACACTCCAGTGGCCTTCATTAAAGGGATCCTCAATCCTGGACTTGAGAAAGTGAGTGATGAAGAGTTTGCTCAGATGCTTACACACACTATGTTGGCAAAATTCATTAAAAATGTTTTTGATTCAAAAGATAAAGAGATTTTTGGCGACATTCTCCTTCAAGACAATATCTGGATTTGTGATTTTGAGCCGGTGAGGGTCGTAAAAACCTTCCCTGGAATTTATGCTTCGGCCACCAAGACTTTACTAAAAAAAGATGGCGATCATTACACGGCAATTGAAATTTATGTCGATGAAACAAAGTCGATGTTTAGGCCAGGAAATGGCGATGCCTGGGAGCTGGCGAAGTATTTTGTCCTTCAAGGGGGAGCTCTTTGTTCGACATTAGTCGTGCATCCGCTGCTACATTTTCCAATGGATTCAATAAACGCGATTACTAAAACGGCCTTACCTAAAGATCATATTATTTTTCAACTTCTTTTCCCGCATTTGCGTTTTACGCTTTATTTGGAAAAAGCTGTTTTGACTTTTAAGAGTTCACTTCTCATGTCGAAGTGGTGGATGCCTTATGCTCCATACCCGGGAGAATATGAAGGACTGCGCGATTTATTAGTGGAAGGATATAACGGAATTGATCACAACTACAGTTACCCACCTTTTAAATACCAGTTTGAACCAGAGTTTATCGTCGGAAAATATGGGGAGTTTCATCAGGCCTATTACCCGGTCTTTAGAAAGTTTGTAACAAACATTCTGGTTGATCTTACAGAAACAGAAGTGTTTTATCTTTCAAAATGGGCCGATTATATTTCGGGATGGGTTCCAGGTTTTCCTAAAGGAGTGGAGTTGGTGCGAGACCGCGAGCTTCTCATTTCAACTGTTGCTTATTATCTTTTTGATGTGAGTATTGGTCACACTGTAGATCACTACAATTATGGGAACATGGATATCAGAAAGATTCCTTTAAGGCTTCGTCATGCTCCTCCTAAAGCTGGGGAGAAGGTTAAAATTGACCGCAGTAAGCTCACGAAGTTTTGGGATTACGGAAAATATGAAATGGCACGTAGACTCTTTTTTAAAGAGTCTACGAAGACTAAGTTAATGGATGCTGAGTACGATTTTGGAAAGAGAAACACTCTTCTACAAAAGCATGTTAAAGACTTTAAGAGTGAACTGCGAGCAGTCGATCAAAAGTTAAAAGCAGACAAAGCGCAGTTTGCGCCTATTGACGATATCGCTGCGAGTATTCAGTTTTAATTATTTTCCTTTGAAGCGCACTTTTAGGGCCTCGCCAGTATCGGCGTCTGTCCCTTGAAGCTCAAGATATTTACATCCTTTTGGGACACCTAGAAGGTTCTTATCTACTTCACAGAAAGTGCGTTTTAAATTCATCTTGCGATAATTTGCAGAAGCTCCAAGTTTGATCACTGATGTTACGTCACAATTACCGTTTTTAAGAGCGGCGACGGCTTCAATGTTAGTGTCTTCCAGGTCGTGTTTGATTTCACTTAGGTCATTGAGTTTTACTTTGAATGAATCGCGAGTCGCATTGATTCCAGAGAAGGCCACGCGTTCTTGAACTTTACTTCTAATCATTGGATGCACTGGTTTTTTAGATAGGCCATCCATTAACCAATAAAAGTCTACATAGCCATTTTCATTGGTCACAAACTTACAACTTTCGTCTGTCTGTGTATGGATAAGAAGGATATTTTCAGAGTTTAAACTCTTCTCCAGAGTAAAAAGTTTTCTTTCAGTCTTTTCTCCTGCCATCGCAGTTTGAGCGATAAAAAGAGCAGCTGCCATAATAAGTGTCGATGATTTCATAAGCACCTCGTTTCATTAGAGTAGTGGCGGCGTTATAGCTCGAAAAAAAACATTTAGGGGTATTCGTGGAAAATTTTCACGAAATCACCTTTCATTTTGTAGTTTGGTATAAGGCACTTATGAAAAAACTATTGGGAATTCTAGTCTTTACGCTTTTTACAGGTTCTGCTTTTGCAGTCACATGCCATGCTGATCGCAATGATTATTTTTGTATCACGCCAGAGATGGCCCCTAATTCACCAATTAAATTGACTGATTTTTATACTATCCCAGCCAGAATCATGGGGCTTTTTAACAAAGAACTTCAAAAAACTGGTTACCCGCTGATGCTTGATGCTCAATGGGAAAGTCCTTATTTTGGGGCGGGGGTGAGTTTTTACAATGAGCAATTCCGCATGATGATTTTAGGGGGAACAACAAGAATCCAGGGCATGAGTCTGGATGCCTACGCTGCGGTTGTTTGTCACGAGATCGGACATATTATCGGGGGGGCTCCTCATCAAACGATGACTGGTGCCGAGTGGTCTTCATCTGAAGGTCAGTCTGACTTCTTCGCAGCAAGTGTCTGCCTTCCTCGTTATTATAAAGCGATCGGAGAGTTGGAGCACAATATTGCCAAAAGAGTTGAAAAGGCCGGTTTTGAGATGATGAACTCAATGAAAGAGTTCGATTCTAATTCGGTAGGACAAGGAAGAAAGTTGGTAAGACATGCGGTGAATGTGACGGTGGTAAAAGAGACATTGATTAACAATTATCCTTCAATTCAGTGCCGATATGAGACTTTTAGAAATCCAGCAAAGAGAGCGAGCTGTTGGTATAAAGAATAGGCAGAGACCCCGGAGATTTGAAAGAGTCTCTGCCTAGACAATCATTTTCTAGTTGCAATTTCGTAGGCCACAAGACCCACAAACATTACAATAAAAACTATCAAGATAATAACTGCTTGGTAATTAGAGTTCTTTTTTACTTCTGGTTTTGAAGTTGTTTCGTTCGTTGGCAATTCACTCATATAGCTCCCGTGTCCATGGCGGACAATTGATTAATGTCTTTGGTTTAAAGAGAAACTTTTAGCCAATAACAGGGGGAGCGCGTGCTTTGAGATGAGAGATGTACTGATCGTTGGAAGAAACCTTGATAAAACGATCAAAGCTTTCTTTTTCGAGAGAATAAAAAAGTGGAGCAGTGAA
Organism: uncultured Bacteriovorax sp.; assembly: GCA_964016365.1. Lineage (GTDB taxonomy): Bacteria > Bdellovibrionota > Bacteriovoracia > Bacteriovoracales > Bacteriovoracaceae > Bacteriovorax. Next base: position 3,343 of record CAXHHE010000088.1, read on the forward strand.
ATCTGGAAGGATAAAATCTAGGTGATGTCCTGACTTTTTTACGACCTTTGTTTCAATCTGTGAATGATTAACGATTAAAAGCGCCGAGGTTTCGGTCTTGTCAATTTTATAGAAATTCGGGCGCTCGAGGCTTCCCATCTCTGCTTTTGGCAAACAGAAGATGAAACTTAAAACAATAAGTTTTAAATAAAAAAGAATTTGATAGAATCGAGTGGTTTTGTGCACGAAGGAAATTCTATCTTCTCCAGAGGGAAAACTCAAGGTTGAGTGCACTATTCTTTTGTAATAAGATTAATTTATGAACAAAAAAATCTTAAATCAAATCGCTGGAGTAAGTTTTAAACGCTATCGCCAGTTCTATAAACAGAGTATCCCTGTCAGGGAGAAGAGAGCTATTCTTAAATCAATTGAGACCGCCAATCAGGAAAATAACCTGGCCTATGGACTTCTACCAGATGGGAAGCTGGGGTATTTTTTTATTTTTCGTAAAACATTTATGGGCGATTTCCATGAACATTTTTTCCATGTTTCATCTTGTTACTGCCTTCCTCCCGTCCGTCGTCAGTTTTATGCTCATCTTAAAAGATGTGCAAAGGCGATGAAGGAAGAAACTAAAAAAGTGGAGAAGGTCCGTCGTGTGGCCATTGAGATTTCGGCCGAAGATATAGTGTCGCGAAAGTACTTTGAAAAACAGGGGATATTGACCTATATCGAGCTTTTGGGAAATACTAAAAAGAGTCTGGCCATTTTGCGTTCAAAACAACTTGATAACCCTGATATCAAAATAGCCCTCATCGAGAAAAAAGATATCAACCGCCTGGTTGAGCTCGACCGCGAGTCACACATCAAGGATAAAACCAGTCGTATGCATACTCTTTTTAAACGAGCAGATGCTAAAAAAGGAATGCGCAAGTTCTATCAAGGGCTCTTGAAGAATAAAAGTTTGCTTGTGGCCAAAGAAAGAGGAAAGCTGGTTGGAGATATCGGGTATTTTTTAGATAAAAAAAGAAAGTTGGGTTTAATTGCAGCTATTTTTGTTGCCAGGGATTCTCAAGGCAAAGGAGTGAGTAGGCTTCTTTATCAAAGAGTGTTGAGAGAATTTGAAAAACAAAAGCTTCCATTTTATCTGGGAGCAAGCACTACGGAGAGGGTACTCGCAACAGCAAAAAGTATTGGACGAACGAAAACGAAGTGGGTTTATCTTTTAAAGATTTAGTATTGATAGTTTTTTATTTTTTTTTAGGTTGGATATTGTTCCAAATTTTTTCAGCAAGTTCAGGGTTTCTCGCGTAAAAACTTTGAGAAAAGGCCAAGTAGACGGTCGTGCTGGCAAAGACTGTTGGGAGTTTAACCAATTCGTTAAGTTCTTTTTCTTTGATGATTTGATCACCCTGGGTTTCTTCAACAACAGCGGCAATAATACGATTTAAATTAAGTTTCATGATGTTTTGTTCAGCGGTGGCAACTAAGTCACCATCAGTTTTCACATTAAGAGCATTTAAAGCATCAATTGTGTTAAAGCCTTTTTGTGCGCCAATTGTCTTATCGTTAAGATTTTCAAATTTTTTTCCATCCCAATCAAGTGGGGTATTCTTCTTTTTGTAGACTCTGAAGACAAGAATATCCACCGCCTTATTGGCGTCGTGATTGCCATTTTCCGGTTCCTTTAGTGTTGGTAAATGGAGGGAAGCCGGTATCGAGATTGCAGATTCTGATGGTTACATTTTCGGCATGGGCCTTAAAACAGAAAGTAAAAACAACCAAGGCGAAAATTGTTTTTAAACTCATTTAATGATCTCAAAAAAAAGTGCAATAGCAATCACTGACAGGCTTAAGAGACCAAACATAAAAACAAGATCGGCCGTATTTTCAATGCGTGGTTTGTCTTTTTCTGAGCGCATGGATATATAGGAAAGAAGGCTTGCCACAAAGAAGAGCACTATTGGTAAAATTACACACTCATCCAGCAAGGTGATTTCTGATTTTTCTCCCATTTTAACGTAGCTTAAAATAAAAAAACAAATTCCCAGCAGATTAGATGACGTGGGAAGAATGTGATGGGTGATGGGAGTACGGTTTTCTTTTTTCATAAGACCTAGTTGTCAATTTCAATAACAACCTGGTAGCCGTTAAAGATGGGAATAGAGTTAATGAATGTGACCAAGACTCGTCCCCAACCGGCAGCTTTAATTGAAGGGTGGTAGATGGCCTCAATCTTAGAGCGTCCATTTTTTGGAAGAATTAAAACTTGATAAGCGTCTTTTAGACCACGCCAGTTTACTCTTTTTACGAATTGAAGCTTGGCCTTCTCAAGTTCAATTACACCTTTGGTCTCTAGTTCGAGGTATCCTCTTTCGTCGCGAAACTCTGGTGGGAACTCAAAAACAGTTTCGCCTTTTAATTGATCTTCTGGAATGGGGACCAGGATTTTTTTCTGAATATGGTAGCTGAGCTTGGCAATAAATTTTTCTGGAGAATTCTCCAGAACTTCAACCTGAGCGCTACCGCCTGAGTGCAGTTTTCCTTTTTCTATATGGTAATTGGCCATAGGACCGGCAAAGGCCACTTTTACGGTTAAAAAAAAGGACAATAATCCAGTGAGTAGTATGTTCATAAGAAATCCTATCGTAGTTTTTCATAAAAGTTTATCGAAACTCTTGCCCTTTTTTAAGGAGAATCTGATTTATGTTATGTTTTTTTAGATGATCCAGGGATAAGATCAGGGTAACTAATCAAAGAGGCGAAGATGCTAAATTATGTCAGTGCCGATGAGGCCGTTCTAGAAATCAAATCCAATGACAATGTTTTTATTCATTCTGCGGCCGCAACTCCGCAAGAACTTATTAAGTCTATGGTTAAAAGGTCAAAAGACCTAAGTAACGTTCATATTTATCATATGCATACCGAAGGTGACGCAAGTTATGCCGGCGACATTTACCGTGAAAATTTTAAGGTTCACTCCTTTTTTAACGGCGGAAATATGCGCGAAGCTACTAACAATCACTTGGTGTCGAACTACGTACCGATCTTTTTAAGTGATATTCCCCATCTCTTTTATAATCAGAAAGTAGAACTCGATGTGGCCATGGTGCAACTAACTCCACCAGATAAGCATGGAATGTGTAGCCTTGGGCCTTCTGTCGATATCTCTATCGCGGCCCTTAAAACAGCTAAAAAAATTATTGCACAAATTAATCCGCGCCTGCCTAGGACTTTTGGTGACCAGATCCATTGCTCAAAAATCACGAAGGCCGTTTTAGTTGAGGCCCCTCTCTATCAAAGTAAAGAACTCATTAGCTCTCCCGTGACGGATGCTATCGGGAAAAATATTGCGGGCCTGATTGAAGATGGCTCAACACTCCAGTTGGGGATTGGGGCCATCCCGAATGCGGTTTTATCTCGCCTCGGAAACCATAAGGACTTAGGGATTCATACTGAAATGTTCTCTGACGGTGTTATCTCTTTAAGAGATAAGGGGGTTATCACTGGAAAGTATAAAGTAAAACACCCAGGAAAAATTGTTTCAAGTTTTGTTATTGGTTCTCAAAAAATTTATGACTTTATTGATGATAACCCGGAAGTTCTACTTCTGGATTGCTCATACACGAACAATCCACACATCATCGCTCAGAACCCAAAAGTGGTAGCGATCAACAGTGCGATTGAAATTGATCTCACTGGACAAGTTTGTGCTGATTCAATTGGGCCTCGAATTTATTCGGGGATTGGAGGCCAGATGGATTTTATCCGTGGGGCCGCTCTGTCAAAAGGAGGAAAGCCAATTATTGCTATTCCTTCTAAAACATCAAAAGGTGAATCGAAGATTGTTCCTTTCTTAAAACCCGGGGCGGGAGTTGTGACAACCAGAGCTCACGTGCAATATGTGGTCACTGAATATGGCGTGGCCTACCTGCATGGGTTGACATTGGAAGAGAGGTCAAAGGCGCTCATTAATATTGCAGCCCCGGAACACCGTGAAGACCTCTCTCGCAAGTTTCATGAATTGTGGTTACGATAAACTGCAAAAGGACCGAAGGCCTGTTCTGTTGGCATCAGTGAAATAACATTGATGTTGAGATGAGCAGGTCTATTGATAACCCATTCAATCGTCTCAGCAATATCATCGGCGCTTAAAGCGTGCATGCCTTTATAGACAGCTTCAGCTTTATTTTTGTCTCCTCTAAAGCGCACTTCTGAAAATTCGCTCTCACACATTCCCGGCTCAATATTTGTCACGCGCACTTTTGTTCCCAAAAGATCTGAACGCATGTTTAAACTTAACTGATGAACAAAGGCCTTCGTTGCTCCATACACATTTCCTCCCGGGTAAGGATATTCTCCGGCAACTGAGCCAAGGTTCACGATGTGACCACGGTTTCTCTTGACCATTTCAGGCAGGATTTTGTGGGTGCAGTAAAGAAGTCCATTGATATTGGTTTGAACCATTGTCTCCCAATCTTCTAGTGAGGCTTTGTGAGCAGGGTCTGTTCCCAAAGCAAGGCCTGCGTTGTTGATCAGGACGTCGATATTTTTGAGTTCTGTCGGAAGCGAGTCAATCGCTGACTCAACTGCCTTTTTATCTTGAACATCAAGCTTAAGCGGATAAAGGTTTTCTCCTAACTCTTTTTTCATTTCTTCGAGTCTTTCAATTCGTCTGCCTGTGGCAATAACGGTATGTCCTGATTTGATAAAGCGATTAGTCATAGCAGCGCCGAAACCTGCGGTGGCACCAGTGATGAAAATAATCATGGAGGGCTCCTTGTTCATTGCCCACATCATACGCTAGAATAAAGTAAATGAAAAAAAAAATTGCTTATTTCATTGGCTGGATTCTCATCCTTGAGGTCCTTTTACAATTGACGGCCTTTGCTGTTCAAAGCTGGAATAAACATTCAAGACAAAGCGCTAACATTTCATCAGGAACATTTAATATACTTTGCCTTGGGGAGTCTACAACTGGACTTGGAGGGGAGTCGTCTTATCCTAAGATCTTAGAAAAAAAATTGGCGATAAAAAGTGGTTCAGACCACTACAAAGTCATTAATGCAGGAATGCCGGGAAAAGACACCAATGATATTTTAGATAATATAGATGCATTGATTGCTCAAAATAATCCTTCGTTGGGAATCTTGATGGTAGGGATTAATGATTATTGGAACCTTCCGGATAAGGAGATGCAGTGGTGGGAGAAGAGTTTGGAATGGGTGTCTGGATACTCAAGAATTGCAAAGATCATTCGCCTGAGTGTTATTAATTTAAAATCCGATAATACGATCCCAGATGAAAGAGAGGTTTTTATCTCGACTTGTAATCAAGGTCCAAAATATTCAACCCCTGAATATCAAAATCAAAAGGCTTTGGAAGAGTTAGTGGCGCAAAAAATTACCAGTTATGATATCTACCTAAATCTGGCACAAATATACCGCCAGAAAAATCAAATTCAAAAAAGTATTGAGATTTTGAAGTTAGGGATAAAAAGGCTCAATCCATTTGGATACTGTGCAGACTCGTATTTACTCCAGGAGAGAGTTGTAGAGTATTACGAAAAGGATTTAAAAGATCCTAAAAAAGCACTTGATCAGATTGAAGAATTTTTAAATCAAAGAATGATTACCCATTATCGGTTTCAACTATTGGATGTGAGAAATAGAATCAGGAAAGACTTGGGAATGCCACCGGCCAAGGCAAAGGTTCTCACGTATTGGGAGAACACAACTTTCAAAAAGAACCTGCAATCTCTCGTAAGAAAGTTTCAAGAAAAAGGATTGCCTGTCATTGTAATGCAGTACCCATTGATGCCAGTTAACCCGTTAAAGCGTATACTTTTAGATGATTCAGGCGTGACTTTTGTTGAAAACATCAATGAGTTTGAAGAGCTCCTTAAGAAAAAGACTTATAACGAAGTTTTTTCCGATCATTTTGCTCATGTCTTTGGCCACATGACTCCTCTGGGAGCACAAACCATGGCAGAAAATCTGGTTCCTGTTATACTTAAAATCTCAGGAGACGTGAAAAAACCGTGAAGACTTTTAAGAAGATTATTATTTTTTCTTTTGTGACTCTGTTTTTTTTAGAGCTGTCACTTCATACTACGGCCTTTGTGCTTCAAAAGATGATGCAAAAATCTCAGGAGAGTCATGTTGGTGGTGCCAAATATAAAATTCTTTGCATTGGGGAATCAACGACTGCCTGGGGAGGGGATGCTTCTTATCCTTCATTGCTGGAAAAAACTCTTAATCTTAGATTTGGAGAAAATACATTTCAAGTAATCAACGGCGGAATAACGGGGACAACGACCAGAGTGCTTATTGAGCACACCCCTAAATTGATTCAGGAGCACACACCTGACGTGGGTGTGGTCATGACAGGGATTAATGATTTATGGTCGCTGGCCGATAATGATCCTGAACCATGGGAAGCAGGATTGGAATGGCTTTCAGAATATTCTAGGATTGCTAAATTTATCAGGATCACTTTAGTTAATAAGAAGTTTGCTTTGAGAGAAGATACAACTCACGTGATTGCCTCTGGCTGCGGGCAAACGACTCATTACAGTGAAGTTCAGACAAAATTTAATGACTATGTTTACCGCGCAGGATTGATGGTTGAAGAAGGGAAGGCCAAGGAGGCCATTCATTTTCTGGAGACTAAAGCAAAACTTCTCAATAGCAACGGCTATTGCAGCGACTCTTACCCATTATTAGAAAAAGTAATTGAAATCCAGCGTGATGCCCTAAAAAATCCTAAGCTTGCTTTAGAAACAGTTGAGATGGTTTTAAGATCAGATGTCGTCCCATTTCACCGTCCAATGTTTGTAAATATGAAAAACAATCTCCGTGCAGAATTAAAGCTTCCACCAGACGGAATCACTTACGCGACTCAAACAGATTATTGGGAAAATTCATCTTATAAAACAAATATCCAGCGCATTATTAGAAGCTTTCAAGAGAAAGGAATTCCTGTCGTCGTTATGCAGTACCCACGCCTCCCTGTGGCCCCGCTAAAGCGAGTGATCATTGCTCACGAAGGAGTCATCTTCGTTGAGAACAACGAGAACTTCAAAAAAATGATGGAAAAAAAACAGTTCAGCGACCTCTTCTCTCTGTCTCTTATACACATCTCCGAGCCCACGAGACGCTCAGTTATC
>CAXHHE010000089.1:0-10461 GCA_964016365.1 uncultured Bacteriovorax sp.
ACAGAAGCCTTCGTCGGCAGCGTCAGATGTGTATAAGAGACAGATGTCCTGCAGGCGTCCTCTTAAAACATCAATCTTGCTCTGTTGATTTTTGTAATCATCAAGATTGTTTAACTCTTCCATCATCTTTCCAGCACCTTCTCTACAGAAAAGTCCTGGATTATAACCGTGTGCTGTTGTGGCCGCTGTGTTGGGACGGTTGGGATTGTAGGCAGGTTTTTTATCTTCAGCACCAAACGCACTAAAGCTTCCAAGCGCAAGGCTTGTGCAAAGAGCAAGGTGAAGTGACGTTCTAAAACCTTTCATCATTGGTTTCCATTAAGTTTCTACGTCAATCTTATCGGAAGTTTATCAAAAGACTAAAGTATTGATGGGGATTTTATCGAGTGCCCTAGTATTTAAAGGGACTTAAAAAGAAGGTAACTAGGCTAAGATGTGAGATTTTCTGGCCGGTTTCTGAGGCATCGCCCCTTTAACCGTGGCCAGAAGTCATAAACGAGTCGTGATCCTGAAGCCTCTTTCTTTGGTCTTTGAGCGAGAGGAAGAAGTCTTCTGAAATTTTCATCGTGTCTTTTAGATCGGGAGTTTTAAAAATCATATCTCTAAAGTAGCTCACGTTATTATAACCAGCGGCCATCCAGATTAAGTGTTTTCTAATCGACACTAAAAGTGTGTGGTCACTGTGGGCATAAGGCACAGAGTACTCGATAAGTTTATTGATAACTTCTAAGTGATCCTGAGGCGTAAAGAAAATATCATCTGCCTCAGTCATATAAGGCTCAAGAAATAAAAATGGATTTCTTAAAGGGCCACGTCCCAGCATGAGTGCCTGGCATTTCGTGGTCTTCATTCTGTTTTTTACCAGAGTGGCCGTGTGAAGATCGCCGTTGCCGATAATATCCAGAGGAGCTTTTTCTCCCAGGAACTCCAGGTGGTCCCAGTTCGCATTGCCCGTGTATTGTTGCGCGCGCGTTCTGCCGTGGACTGCGACGAATTCAATGCCTTCTTCTTTAGCGATGTGAATAACTTCTAAAGCGTTGATTGAATCGTGATCCCATCCCAGTCTGATTTTAATCGTCAGTGGAACTTTAATTGCTTTTTTTACGGCGCTAAAAAGTGGAGGAAGTGCACTTGGGTCTTTTAATAAAGACGAACCAGCACCAGTTCCAACAACTTTTTTTACCGGACAGCCCATGTTGATGTCGATAAATTTTGGATTGAACTCTTCGGCCACTTTCGCCGCTTCAGCAAAAGCTTCTGCGCCTTCACCAAAAAGTTGCAGCCCCATATTTTTTTCGCGCGAATCAACTTTTAACATGTCGACTGTTCTGACATTTTTGTAGTTGATTCCGTGAATAGAAATAAGTTCACTAACAGTTCCACCGGCGCCTAAATCTTCCATTAAAAGTCTAAAAGGGGCCGTACAGATTGACGACATAGGTGCCAGGAGCAAGGGAGAGTCAAAAGAAAGCGAGCCCATTTGAATAGGTGTGCGACGCGCTTTAAGGACGTCGATTTTTTTTTGAAGTTCTGGGCTAAATGGTGCATTCTTGGTCATGAAAATTTTCTCTAGCTCAATGGAAATAATGACTCTAGGTAGCAGAGAGAGAAACCACAAGTCAATGGAATCGCCCTGATATGAAAAATATTTCCCAAGAAACTAAACCGAAGATGATCATTTTTGATCACGACGGCACATTGGTATGCACCGAAACTCCTGATTTTAGTTTATTTCCGGGGATTAAAGAACTTTTAGTTGATCTGGTGGCCCAGGACTTTCATATCAGTGTCTGGACGGCGAGATCGCACAAATCCACAGTGGAGAGCCTAAAGCGCCTGGGGATTGCTGAGTACGTCGGAGAGATTTACGGGCATGATGACGGATTGTCTAAACCTCACCCGATGGGTCTTTTAAAAATCACCCAAGGGATTGAAAAAGAAAACTTACTTCACATCGGAGATAGTCTCGGAGATCTCGATGGGGCAAAAGCTTTTGGAATTCCTGTTATTGCAGCTTGCTGGAATAGCACAATTCAGGTAGAAATTTTCCGTGCCAAAACACCATATGTCGCAATGAAGCCGGCCGACTGTCGTCCGATCATTGAAGCGCATTTTAACCTCAAATTGGGATAAGCATGTTTGATACGTTAAGTGAGAAATTTTCGAACGCCTTTAAGTACATTCAAGGCAAATCAAAAATCACTGAAGAAAATATTGAAGAAACACTAAAAGAAGTGCGCACAGCTCTTCTGGAAGCTGACGTTAACTTCAAAGTTGTTAAAGAATTCGTGGCCGCTGTTAAAGAAAAAGCTCTTGGTGAAAAAGTTATCAAGGGAGTTAACCCAGGCGAGCAGTTTGTTAAGATTATGCACGACGAACTGGCGCGTATCATGGGAGACGCCAACGAAGAAATCAATTTAGAGCGCCCGGGGATTGTTCCTATTCTGGTTGTCGGTTTAAACGGACAAGGGAAGACGACGTTTTCTGGAAAGCTTGCTCTGCATTTAAAAAGTAAAAAGAAAAAAGATGTGTTGCTCGTTCCTGCGGATACATTCCGTCCAGCTGCGAAGGCGCAACTACAGACTCTGGCAAAACAAATCGACGTAGATTGCTTCGACTCTGATTTGAATCTTCACCCAAAAGAGATTGCCAAACTAGCTATTGAAGAAGCTAAAAAACGTCACAAGAGTGTAGTGATTATCGATACGGCCGGGCGTCTTCACGTCGATGCTGAATTGATGGATCAACTCAAGGAAGTCAAAGAATCAATCGCCGATTTACAACCGGAAGTCCTGATGGTGGCAGACGCCATGACTGGACAAGCGGCCGTCGATGTTTCTAAAACTTTCCATGAAGCTATCGGTGTGACGGGAATTGTTCTCTCGAAAATGGACTCTGACGCTAAAGGTGGGGCGGCCTTATCTATCCGTCACGTCACAGGTGTACCTATTCGTTACGTTTCGATGGGTGAGAAGATGAAGGATTTGGAGTTATTCCACCCTGATCGTCTTGCTAAAAGAATCCTCGATATGGGAGATGTTCTTTCACTAGTTGAAAAAGCACAAGACAACATTAACGAGAGCGACGCTGAGTCGATGATGAACAACTTTAAAAAAGGGAAGTTCACTGTCGATGATTTCCTAAAGCAAATGGACATGATTAGTAACCTGGGCTCAATGGGCTCGATTCTAAAAATGATTCCAGGAATGGGTGGTATGCTTCGCCAGATCGGCGATCTAAGCCCTGCTGAGAACGAAATGAAGCGTATGAAGATCATCATCTCATCAATGACCAAGGCAGAACGCCAGGACTATAAAATCATCAAAGAAAGCCGTTTAAAACGAATCGCTACCGGTTCAGGGACAACGGAAGCTCAGGTGAAGGACTTCCTTGGGAAGTTCAAACAAATGGAGCAAATGATGGGTGGGATGGCCGCTATGATGAATGGCGGAGGTTTTCCGGGAATGCCGGGCCTTCCAGGAATGGGAGGAAAGAAAGGTTTTAGGCAAGATCCTAACGCCGTGAATCCTTTCGCCGGAATGCAAGGCAAGGACAAGAAAAAAGGTGGCAAAGGTCCGTGGGGCAAAGGATATTTTTAAGCATAAGCTTTTAATATTTGACTAATTAGACCGTATGAATTATTTAATTTAATCTGTTTTTTATTACTTTATGGAGAATTTTAGATGTTAACTGTTAGACTATCGCGTGGTGGAAGAAAAAATGATCCTGTTTACACAATCGTTGTAACTGACTCTCGTAAATCAAGAGACGGTGGTTTCCTTGAGAAACTAGGACAATACAACCCACACGACGCTACTTCACTTAAGAACGTAAAAGTTGACCGCCTTAAAGCTCTAGTAGCTTCTGGTGCAACTCTTTCTGATACAGTAAGAACTCTACTTAGCAACCAAAAAATCGCTCTTTAAGCTTTTGTAAAAAAGCTTGTTGAGATCCACGTTTTTGGAGGTTTGTTGTGAGTGAGTTGAAAGACCTTATTAGCTACGTAAGTAAAGCTCTAGTAGATATGCCAGAAGCTGTTACTGTAAATGAGATCGTTGGAGAGCAGACGACTGTAATTGAACTAAAGGTAGATAAAACTGACCTTGGTAAGATTATCGGTAAGCAAGGCCGTACAGCGAGATCACTAAGAACGATCCTGAATGCAGCGTCGACTAAATTAAAGAAGCGCTCAGTTTTAGAGATCATCGAGTAGTAAACGAATAAAATTGATTTAACTGCCAAATTTTTTGGGGTATGAAAAAAGGAAGTTTTCGGACTTCCTTTTTTTTTTGCCTCTTTTAATTTAAGGGTTTAGCCTCTTTTCCCAAAATTTTCCGATGATTTGTAATACAATATATTCTTATGAGTATAGTGCCGATCCTTTTAATCGTTGATGACAATCCTGACCTCCTTGAAATGTACGAAGAGATTCTCCAGATACCTGGTGTAAAAACTGTTGGTCTTTCTTCAGGGGCGTCTGCATTGGATTTTTGCAAAAGCAATCCTGGAGTCCAGGTGATTGTTTCCGATTCCAATATGGGTGAGATGTCCGGAATGGAGCTTCTCTCTAATCTAAGAAGCTATTATCAAACTATGCCGGTCTTCTATCTTTTTACTGGTGCCTTCGATATCAGAGAAGAGCAAGTCAAAGAGGCCGGAGGGCATGGCCTTATCTTAAAACCATTTGACCTCGATGAAATTTTAGAGAGAATTAAAAAGGACATTAAATTCTAATTTTCTCTCAAAAAACAGAGTGGTCATGCAAGACAAACAAAAAGATGCCCTTTCCCGTCAGGGAGCTGAAGAGTTTTTAAAAATTTGTGAGCAGTTTAAATTGGGAAGTCTTCCCACTGAATCACCAAATCCGCGTTCAATGCATTTATCAGATGAAGCAAAAACAGATGTCAGTCGTGCGATTGCGACGATTAAAGGCATTGATTACGACGTCTTCTTAAAAGTGCGTGAAGTGCTTCCTCAAATCAAATTTCTCCAGGAGAAGGTTGAGGCGACACTTAAAGCTGGAAACAATATTTTTCTTTGCGGCTGTGGAGCAACCGGAAGACTCTCTCTTGCTCTGGAAACAATCTGGAGACACAAATACGACAATCACCCTGAGTACCAAAACCGCATCTTTAGCTTTATGGCCGGAGGAGATGTCGCCCTTATTCATGCGGTAGAAAAGTTTGAAGACTTTCCTGAATTCGGTGAGCGCCAGCTGATGGAGCTTGGGTTTAAGGAAGGGGATTTACTTATTTCCACAACCGAAGGAGGAGAAACTCCTTTTGTTATCGGGGCCACTGAAGCTGCTTCGAAAAAAAGCAGCAACTCGCCTTTTTTCCTTTACTGCAATCCCGATGATATTTTAAAAGTCACCGCTCTTCGCTCGAAGAACGTGATTGAAAACCCAAAGATTCACAAAATCAATGTCACTGTGGGGCCGATGGCCTTGACTGGAAGCACGCGCATGCAGGCCACGACTATTTTAATGTACGTCGTGGGACTGGCGATGTGGTTTCACAACGAGAGTTTTAAAAAAATTGAAGATGAGGTCGCAGGCATTATCTCTTTCGTGGAAAAAACAGACTTTGATTTCTTAAAACCTTTCATTGAAAAAGAAAGTGATATTTATAAAAATGGTGAATATCTTCTCTATGAGACGGACTCCTATTTTGGGATCAGTATCCTGACTGATACAACGGAGAGATCGCCGACGTTTAGTTTGTACCCGTTTGAAAATCAGAAGGAAGAGCATAAGAATCCTTCGCTTTCATATATGTATTTTTCTCAGGCGAAAACCAATGAAGAAGCATGGAATTCTCTTTTAAAGCGATCTCCACGAACGTTTTACTGGCCGGAAGTCACAGCGCAAACCACTCATGAGCGCTTGATGGGCTTTGATATCAGCCAGCACTTTCCCGCCATGAGACAGGAGTATTTAAAAAAGAAAAATCACCACTTCAAAGTGCACTTTAACCGCGAGCTTAATCATATTCATTTTGAACTCGATTATTTAAAGCACACGCTGGATTTAGGCGGATTGAATTTTCTTTCAGCTCACCTGGTGCTTAAGATCTTACTTAACAATCTCTCGACGACGATTATGGGAAGAATGGGGCGCTACGAATCTAACCTGATGACCTGGGTGCGTGCGAGCAATAATAAACTTATCGACCGCGCAGTGAGATACGCTACGACATTACTTAAGAAAAAGGGTATTGATGTCCCTTACGATCAATTAGTGCATGCGTGTTTTAGATTAAAAGATCAGATCCCTAGAGATCAGGCGCTGGTGCTTAAAATGGTGGAAGAATTCGAGGGCAAGAAGCAGTAATTAAGACTGCTTCTTGTCGTTGTCGTCTTCTTTCTTATTGTCTTCTTTCATTCCTTCTTTAAAGCCTTTGATTGAAGCTCCCAGAGTTTTTCCCAGCTCTGGAATTTTCTTTCCACCAAAAAGAAGTAGGGCGATGGCCGCAATTAAAAGGCCTTCTGTAAATCCAATTCCCATAACAGTTTCCTAGTATAGTTTTGAAAGCTCCATCGAGTATTTCCCCGGAGCATAATTCATAAAACGTTCATCTTTTAGTTTTTCAAATTTCTTAGAGCTGTAGCTAGCGAATGGGAAAATCGCAATCCCACCACGCGGAGTAAACTCACCGATAACTTCGATGTAGTGCGGGTTCATTAACCTCACCAGGTCGTCACAGATTTTCTGAACACAGTCCTCGTGGAAGTCGCCGTGGTTTCTAAAGCTGAAAAGATAGAGTTTCAGCGATTTTGATTCCACCATCTTTTTATCAGCAATGTAGTTGATAAAGATTTTTGCAAAGTCTGGCTGTGAAGTTTTTGGGCATAGAGAAGTAAACTCAGTGCACACAAATGTCGTCCAGGCAGTTTTACCTGGATTTTTATTGTCGAAGGCCTCCAGAGTCTCTGGAGAGTAAGTTGTTGGATAATCAGTATGGCTTTCGCCTAGCGAGAAGCTTTTTAGCTCGTCTTTTCTCGTCTCTGACTTCGGGTTTTGTCTAGCTGATTTCGAAGCAGTATTCTTGCTCTTTTTCATAGGGTTTCCATAGTCTTAAAGTTCTTCTTTTGATATTACTCTTATACCATTTTAAGCCTGAGGAATAAAGCCGTGAGTGAAGGAAAAACAAAAGTTGTTTTTGTCCAGTTAGGTTCGCCTAAGAGCCCTAAAGTCAGTGATGTCAGGGCCTTTTTAAGGGAGTTTTTAGCTGATCCCCGTGTTGTGGATATCAATCCCGTCCTGTGGAAGATCATTTTATACCTTTTTGTCCTGCCATTTAGACCTAAGCGATCGGCCGAGCTTTACTCTCGCATCTGGGACGGAAAAACTTTTCCACTTCTTTTGATCACTAAGAATTTCACTGACCGTGTTCGTACATTTTTGACTTCACCCAAGGTAGAGGTCAATCATGCTTTTTTACTTTCAGAGCCGCGTGTTAGCGAAGTCTGGGATGACTGGGAAAAAGACCCGAATCCAGCGACTAAACTAAAAGTGATTCCCATGTTCCCTCAGTATTCGGAATCAACGATTGCATCCGGCCTTGATGGTCTTGCACATGTTTATAAAAACCGCGTGAAGATCCCTGACATCAGCGTCGTTACAAATTTCCATACAACAAAGGCCTTTATTGATAACAGCGTTCTGCAAATTGATAAGTATCTTGCGAAGTTTAAAAACGAAGGCGTGCAGTTAGACCGGCTGCTTTTAACTTTTCACGGAATCCAAAAAAGAAGAGTCGTTCAGAAAGAAGATGTTTATTACAGACACTGTTATGAGACATTCTTTTTGATCCGCTCGCGGTTGAAAAATATTTCACCAGATAAAGTGACGATGACTTTCCAGTCTCGTTTTGGTTCTGAAGAGTGGTTGACTCCTTATACGGAAGACACTGTCGTGAAGCTGGTGCAAAAAGGTGAAAAGCACTTAGCAGTTTACTCACCAAGTTTTGTGGCCGACTGTTTAGAGACCCTGGATGAATTAGGGCATGAGCTTAAACTCACAGCTCAGGAAGAAGGGGGAGACATTCACTTTATCCCTTGCTTAAATGACGATGAAAAATGGTGCAAAGACTTTGCAAGTTTTGTTGAGCACCAGTGTCTCTCAGATATTGAAACGCGCGAAGCCGACTTTTATACATTAGAAAAAAGTGACTATAAGGAATTTATTGAAATGAGTGCTCAGGAATTAAAACAAAAATCGACACCACTAACACCAGAAGCAAAGTCTTCAATTTTTATTGTGGCCCTAACTATCTTCCTGGACCTGGTTGGGTTCTCTATTATTTTCCCGCTATTTCCAAGTTTGGCAAAACACTACCTGACAGTTGATGGAAATAACGTTTACCTGCAGGCCATCTTTGGATCGATTCAGTCGATTTCAAATTATACGGCCGATTCAACGAATGCATTTTCTGGAATCGTTTTATTCGGGGGAATGCTTGGTGCGATTTATTCTTCTCTGCAATTTTTTGCCGCTCCACTTTGGGGAGCGTGGTCGGATAAAATCGGAAGAAAGCCGGTTTTAGTTCGCTCAATGGCCGGTATGGCCGTTGGTTATGCAATTTGGTTTTTCTCAGGATCTTTCACACTTCTCATCATCTCAAGAATCATTGACGGGATTATGGGTGGAAATATTTCAACGGCCACAGCGGTTGTGGCCGACGTCACAACAAAAGAAAACCGTTCAAAAGGGATGGCGATCATTGGTGTGGCCTTCGCTCTAGGATTTGTTGTTGGACCTGCATTTGGTGGGATCCTTTCACTTATCGACTTAACAAAAATTTACCCTGAATCAGTTGCCTGGGGAGTTAACCCATTTTCTGTTCCAGCTGCTTTTGCTTTTCTCCTTTCAGTCTTTAACACTGTTTGGATTTCCTCTAAGTTTAAAGAAAGTTTACCACCAGAAAGAAGAGGACAAAAAACAACAGAAAGAAGTGCCAACATTTTCAAGCTGTTTAAACCCCTTCCATACCCTGGAGTTAACTTAGTTAACCTTGGATACTTCTCGTTTTTAACAGCTTTCTCAGGAATGGAGTTCACTTTAACATTCCTGGCAGCAGAGAGATTAAATTACACATCAATGCAAAACGCTTACATCTTTATCTGGATTGGATTCATTATCGCTTTCGTTCAAGGTGGGTATGTAAGAAGAAAGGCCGCTATTGTGGGTGAAAAACGCATGGCCTTAATGGGAATGGTCTCTTTAATTCCTGGCCTATTATTAATCGCTTTAGCTTACTCATCGCCAATGCTTTACGCTGGATTATTTTTCCTGGCCGTTGGTTCTTCGATGATCATGCCATGTTTAACAACTCTTGTGACGTTTTATACGCCAAGTGAAGAGCAGGGAAGAAGTGTTGGGATCTTCAGGTCAATGGGAGCTCTTGCCCGCGTTTTAGGGCCAATTTTTGCAGCGATTATTTACTACAAAGATGGGTCTGCGGCCCCATATTACATTGGAGCTGTTTTCTTAATTATCCCAATTCTAATGGTGATGAAACTTCCAGAAGTTAAAGAGCAGGCGGCGTAAATGAAACTTGGGTATGTGATTTATTATGTAGAGAGCGTTGAAGCGACTATTGCATTTTATGAAAATGCTTTTGGCCTTATTCGCAAGTTTGTTCATGAGTCAGGTGAATATGGCGAGCTTTTAACGGGAGAGACCACCCTTTCATTTGCCAGCTTAAACATGGCCGAAATGAACGGGATCGGTTTTACCGGAAGAGCAAAAGACTTTAAGTCTGCAGATATGGAAATTGGTTTAGTGACAACTGACGTTATGGGCGCTCACAAAAAGGCCGTGAATGCAGGAGCAACAGAAGTAAAAGCTCCGACAGAAAAGCCTTGGGGGCAAACTGTCAGCTACGTGAGAGACCTTAACGGATTTCTTGTCGAGATCTGCTCACCAATCGGCTAACAAAGAAACGGATTATATTTTTTCTCTTCAAAGATGCGGGTCTCATCACCGTGGCCCGCAATCACTCTGGTTTCATCCGGCAAATTAAAAAGCCTATCTTTAATCGACTTAATAATAAGCCTTCCATCGCCACCAGGAAGATCACTTCGGCCAATAGAGCGCTGGAAAAGAGTGTCGCCGGCAAAGAGCATCGGCTCGTCAAAATACTCAGTATAAAAAGAACACGAACCAGGTGTATGCCCTGGAGTGTGAATCGTTTTTAGGAATGTTTTAATTTCCGGGTCTTCAAATGAGAACTCTTCGTTGTCTTCAAGATAAGAGTCGATTGGTTTTGGAGCACCGACAACTTGTCTGAAAAACACGCCTTGCTGAGGAAGAGCGTCGTAGAGAAACTGATCGCCTTTATGCAGGTGAAGAGTTGCTCCTGTGGCATTGGCCACTTCTGTGCTTCGTCCAATGTGATCGAAGTGGGCGTGAGCTGTCTCTTATACACATCTCCGAGCCCACGAGACGCTCAGTTATCT
>CAXHHE010000090.1:0-10431 GCA_964016365.1 uncultured Bacteriovorax sp.
AGAATTTTTTAGTTTTATGATAGAGAGGCCTTATAAGTTTGAAACAACTTCAGGTGACCAGAAGATTTTTATTCTGCCGATTTTTAAAAACTACATCAATCGCAAAAGTAGTGATGATGTGTGGGCCGATGTATTTAAAAAACAACTTTCGCTTCCATCCAACGAAGGGAAAAGTTTCTTTGAATCACTAGTGACTTTGCAGGATGTGAGCTATTACGAGCTGGTTTATAATCTCTACATTCTCTACAACCGCCATTTTGTTTTACCTGAAGAGACGACAAAGTTTTCTTTTTATCCTGAACAAAATATGGGGATCGTGGAGCTTCCAAGTGATAGCGACAAGATGAAAGTCGAGCGCTTATTTATCATTGAAAAAGGATTGATCTATCCGATTTTAATTAAAACAAAAACGAATGAAGTGGCCGCGATGAATTTCAGAACCAAGTTTATCCGCGAGATTAAATATAAGGCCACAAGCACAGATTCGGCCATTCCGATCTACGCCCGTTATAAGCAGATCTCTTATAATCAACGCCTGGATCAGCAAGGGATGATTTATCTTTATTCGGCGTGGTCGCACGATTTGAATAACCGCGATTTCGTTCGTGTTATTATTTTGTTTCTTGAGCGCGGGAAACTTAACCTGAAGTACTTAAAACCGTTTTATGAGTTTGCTTACCGCAAATTCGGTTCAACGCTTTCATCGGCCAGCGGTTATTTAAATGAGACGGCAACAGAGGCCTTAAAACGAAAAATTGATGAAGAGCTTAATAAAGAAGTGAATCAAGAATCTGTCGATGGAAAGCCGAAGTTTGAAGGTCAGTTCAGCACACCTGAAGAAAAGATAGAATACAATCTTCAGAAGGCCAAAGACAACAAGGTCAATTCAGATGATAGTGATAAAGTGCTCTCAATTGAATAGTCTTATCTAAACTCTATTCCCGCACCGATAAAAAGACTTACACCTGTGATGTCTTTGACACCTGGAATGGCGTTGCCATTGAGGTCTTTAACAGTGCCAAGATCGGTGACAGTGTATTTGCGAAGCCCCATTCCTGCAAAAGCGTGGTACTTAGCTGTGGGGAAAAACACAACGCGTGCATTTCCTTGTACACCCCAGATCCATCCGGCCGGCTCTTCTTCGTAATTGGTTTCAATATTATATTCCAGGTTCATACCAAAATCGACTGAACCGTAGATATCAATAGAAAAAAGTGGATTCTTAAAAATGCTGTAACCAACAGTTGGTGAAAAAAGCCAGTAGCCAAATTTCATATTGCCCGTTGAAACGGCACTGTAATCAGCGGCAGCACCCCAGAAGAAATTTGAAGTCGTCTGGCGGTGGATGAACTGGAGATTAAACCCAGTCATGACATCTTTTTCAGTATTGTCGTTTGTGAGAAAGAGCTGCTTAATCTCGTCTCCAGCGCCGTAGCGGTGAAGGCTAAAGTAAAAAGAGTTATTTTCAGACAGGCGCTCTTCTGGCTTTTGGATAGTGACATCTACATCGTGCTCTCTTGGTGCCCCGCGCTTGGTATTGTATTCCTCTTCGGTGCCGTCTTCAAAGCGGATGTCTTTGGTTTCAATATAGGCAATTCTTCCGTAAACCACTAATGGCACGAGGTCGCGGTTCATGCGTCTTGGATTTCCAACGATGATTGCTTTTCCATTGGCAATGTACCCAAGGGGGGTCAGCATATTTTCGTCGGCGTAGACAATAGCTTTACTGTTGATAACACGGGCCTTGTGAGTCGAGCCTGTCAAGACGACTGTGCCGTGGTCATTGATAACAGAATTGTCGGCTGCCATAGTGACGAACGACAAAAGAAGTCCTAAAATAACAGGATAAATTTTAAAATTTAGCATTAAATAAATTATAAGGGGAATCCTTTGAAATTTCCAGGCAAAAGAAAGACGAAGCATTACTTTCCAGTCAATGAATCAGGACGTATTCCTTTTGATCCAGACTTCTCTGAGAGAAGTTCAGTTTACGTTGTTGGTGTTGATCAGTTGATCGTCGATATCGAGGCCAATGTGAGCTTTGAGTTTTTGGAGAAATACAAGATCCAAAAAGGCGAGTCAGTTGTTTTGGATGATAAAATAGTTGAAGAAATTTATCGAGAATTGAAGGCCAATAAATGCATCGTCGGTGAATACGCCGGAGGAGCTATTGGGAACACTCTTCATAACTACAGCGTTCTCTCTGACTCGCGTTCAGTAGCGCTGGGAGCGATCTCAAAAAATATTTCAGTAGGCGACTACGCCTTTAAATACATCTGCACGACGAATTCATTTGTCGACTTCTCTTACTTAAAGCCGGTTGACGGTCCAATGGGAAGAGCACTTTGTCTTTTGACTCCTGACCGTGAAAGATCGTTTTTAATCGGGAAAGGAATCATGAATGAGCTTTCTCCTGATTATATTCCGGAGGAAGTCATTAAGGGAGCGGCCGCTCTTTTAGTGTCGGCCTATTCACTTCGCGATGAAAACTCATCGATGTTTCAGGCCAATCTTAAGGCCTGTCAATATGCTAAAGAAAACAATGTTCCCGTTATTCTCTCTCTGGGAACGAGTTCTTTGATTTCAGCTAAGAGAGAATTTTTCTTAAAATTCATCAGCGAGTATGTTTCAGTCTGTGCGATGAACGAAGAAGAGGCCCATGCTCTGGTAAATGAAAATGATCCACTTCTTGCTTGTGAGAAAGTTCTCGATTACACCGATATGGTGCTTTTAACAGTGGGACCTAGAGGTTTATACATCGCTGCTTACGCGGATGAAGAGTACAAGCGCGAAACAAAAGATATGATCCATTCAAAATCAATTGGAGAGTACAACAAGTATGAATACTCGCGTGCGATTTTAAAGAAAGACTGCAAGCACCCATTTAAAATTTACACTCACATCAACCCGTATATGGGGGGACCTGGAGTGATTAAAAACACAAACGGCGCCGGAGATGCAGCCCTCTCAGCAGTTCTCCATGATATTGCTTCCAATACTTACCACCGACAGGTGACACCGAATTCTCCTAAACACAACACGCGCTACTTAACGTACTCGTCGATTCACCAGGTGAGCAAGTACTGTAATCGCGCAAGCTTTGAAGTGTTAAAGCAGAATTCACCAAGACTCATTAAGGGTCTACCAAATAGAGAAGAGAGTTTAGAAGACGCCTATTGGGATTTATAGTTTTATTTTTAACAAGGATGTTTTAATGAAAAAGTTTCTAACGATCGCTTCTCTTTTACTCAGCGCCAATGTTTTTGCCGGCATCAACATGGCCTGCGTGACAGAAATTCCGACGACAAGTTTTGTCGCTATGACTGAAGGGGATGAAACAATTATCCGCCTGATTCACCATAACGGTCCAAAGTACATGCCAATCTGGGGTAATATCATCACTCCTAACGACCTTCCAAATATCCAAGAAGCAGCCAATGCTCTTTATGACTTAGGAAGTGTCCTTGATTTTAAAATGCCAGCGAAAGCTTGTGAGCAATTAGATGGAATGCTCATTAACTGTTTTGGGACTCAGCCATCTGTAGAGATGGGAGGCCATCAAGTGAGCCTATGGGCCGTTAACACATCTGAAAGTGTCGAAAAAAGTTTTGCTGGAGAGTACGCTTATGTGAAGTCATCACTGGCGTTAGATGTCGATGGAAAAACTTTTCATGTGCCGATGAAATACTCAGACTATGAATGTTTCAAGGCAAACTCGGCAAGTGATTTGAGAGCTCGCCTAAAAGCTAAAAACCTATTCCTTAAGTAATCGCAGACGCTCACTGAGATTTTGAGTCTTAGTGAGCGATCTTCCCATCACCAGGTAATCAGATCCCGCATTAAAAGCTTCTTTTGGGTCCATCACTCGTTTTTGATCCTGTACCTGTGCACCTTCAATTTCATCGCGGAAGCGAATTCCAGGTGTCACTGATAAGAGGTGAGGGTAATGCTTTTTAAGTAGTCCCACTTCATGAGGGCTTGAGACAATCCCATCAATTCCTGATTCAGAAGCGGTTTTAAAAAGTCGTAAGAAGGCCTCTTCGGTATTGGTGATACCAAAGAGGTTGTTTAAGTCATTTGCTTCCAGGCTGGTTAAAAAACTCACACCTAGGATTTTACAGTGAGGAATACTCACGCGCGCTTCGGCCATCGCCGCTTTTAACATTGCCTCACCACCACTTAAGTGGACAGTGAGAAAATCAATCGGCAGGTTTCTAAGCGATGAGATCGCCTTAGCAACAGTGACTGGAATGTCGTGAAGCTTTAAATCTAAAAAGATTTTCTTTTTATATTCAAGGCTGATTTTATGAACCAAGTCCGGGCCGTATTTAACAAAAAGCTCCAATCCAATTTTTACAAAGGGAAGGTCATTTTCTTTTTGTCTTAGAAACTGGTCGATCTCATCTAAGGACATCTGATCCAGGGCCACAATAATTTTATCCAGTCTACTCACGCTTTCTCCTAGTGATTCATTTCCTGCAGCGCCAGTGGTTTTACCTCCAGGTCATCAGTGCCAATTAAGGCCATGGCCACAGCACGGATGTTTTCCGGGCGAGTGAAACATGGGATCGCGTACTGGATAGCAGAGTTTCTGATGTGCTCTCCATCGTTTTGCGACTGCCCCTGATTCTGAGGAGTGTTGAAAACCATTTTCATGTTTTCATCTTTGAGCGCTTCTAAAATCGTCAGTCCCTTTTCATCAAGCTTCATCACAAGCTCACAAGGAATCCCTTGTTTTTTGATGTAGTCACAAGTTCCGCGAGTGGCGATAAACTTGTAGCCGATTTTATGCAGAGACTTTAGGTAAGGAAGGATAAGCTCTTTACTGTTGTCAGCAAGACTCATCAAGATTGTTCCTTTCTCTGAAAGTTTTGGGTAATTGCCTTGGTAAGATTTTAAGATGGCCGTTTCTTTATCGCGGTCAATTCCCATCGTTTCACCAGTTGATCTCATCTTTGGCCCAAGCAGGATATTGTCTTGAACGAAGCGATCGAATGGGAAAGTTGATTGTTTAACCGAGAAGAAGCCTGAAAGCGGCTGCTCAATCGTTTCAATTTTTTCACCAAGCATTGCATCTGTAGCAATTTTTGGCAGAGAGATATTGTACGCTTTACTTAAGAAAGGAAGCGTTCTTGATCCTCTTGGGTTAGCTTCGATACAGTAGATTTTTCCATCTTTAATCGCAAATTGGAAGTTGATCGGTCCCACAATTTTTAAAGCATCAGCAAGTGCATATGAAATCGTTTTTAACTCTTCATAGTTTTTCTGAGTCAGAATAACCGGAGGAGTGATCATTCCCGAGTCACCCGAGTGAACTCCGGCGTATTCAATGTGTTCACACACAGTGAAACAGAAGTTTCCGTGTTGATCGCGCACTAAATCCACATCGTATTCAATGGCGTTTTCAAGGTAATTCTCTACCTGGAAAACTGCTGTAGCACTTTGCAATTGATCTTTAAATGCTTTTGGAAGCTCGTTTAATTCATCGTGGCCGTAGAATATATACATCGATTCACCACCGATAACATAACTTGGGCGGATGATCACCGGGAAGCCGATATCCACCATGGCGTTAACCAGGTTTTTGTACCCAGAAACTTCGCGGCTTTGAGTTTGAGCAAGTTTTGTTTTTCTCGTCACTTCGCCAAAAAGTTTTCTATCTTCTGTCAGCTCCAGCACTTCCCAAGTAGGGCCCAGGAAATTGATTTTGAAGAAGTCCTGACGGAAACTTTTTTCAAGATGCTCTCTTAACTGGATTCCCGTTTGTCCTGAGAAAGAAGCGATCACCCCAAATGGGTTTTCATTTTTCAAGATATCAAACAAGTCTTCAGAGTAAAGCGGAGAAAGGTAGAGTCTATTTGAACTATCGTAGTCCGTTGAAACCGTTTCCGGGTTTGAGTTGATCATGATTGATTGAATGCCTTTTTCTTTTAGGCGCTCACATGACTTTACACAAGAGTAATCAAACTCGATCCCTTGGCCGATTCTATTAGGGCCTGATCCTAAGATCGCTACCGATTTACCTTTTTTACTTAGCGACTCTGCTTCGTTTTCGTCAGCATAAGTTGAATAGAAGTAAGGTGTTTCGGCCAGGAATTCACCTGAACATGTATCCACGGCCTTATATACCGGGAAGATGTTTTGCTTAAAGCGGTATTCCAGGATTTCTTTTTGCGAGCGATTCATCATGAAAGCAAGGTGCTTGTCAGAGAACCCAAGTTTTTTAAGATTTAGGAATTCTTCTCTCTCCATATTGATATCTTTATGGACGTGAGAATTCGCTGTTTCATGTTTTAATGTCTTTTCTGCTTCAACCACTAAGGCCATCTGATCGATAAACCATGGAGTGATTTTTGAAAGCGAGAAGACCTCTTCTTTTGTCATACCGATGCGAAGAGCTTCAAGCACTGTCAGAAGAGAGAGTTCACTTGGCGTTTTTAATCTCTCTTGGATGTACTCGCGAGAAAGTTCAACCGGAACTGTTTTTAGTTGAGATAATGAAGGAACTTCAAGTCCCATTTCAAGTGCTCTTAAGGCCTTCATGAAAGCTTCGTTGAAACTTCCACCAAGAGCTAAAACTTCACCCACTGAGCGCATTTGCGGCCCAAGGGTTTGTGAAGAGCTTGGGAATTTGCTGAATGGGAAGATAGGAATCTTAAGGGCCACGTAGTCCAGCGTTGGCTCGAAGGCCACCGGTGAAGCTTTCGTGATGTCGTTTAAGATTTCTTTTAGAGTGTAGCCGATTGAAAGAAGTGCCGAAATTTTAGCAATCGGGTAGCCGGTTGCTTTTGAAGCAAGAGCACTTGAGCGCGAAACTCTCGGGTTCATTTCAATAACAACAATATCATCTTCATTGTCTGGATTGATGGCAAACTGAACGTTGGCCCCTCCAGCGACAACTCCCATGTGTTTAGCAATCGTCAGAGTCATTGTACGCAGTTGTTGCATGCAACGGTCACTGATAGTCATTGCCGGAGCGACAGTGATTGAGTCTCCAGTGTGCACTCCACATGGATCGACGTTTTCAATTGAACAGATGATGACTCCGT
The DNA here is from genome assembly GCA_964016365.1 of uncultured Bacteriovorax sp. Taxonomy (GTDB): domain Bacteria; phylum Bdellovibrionota; class Bacteriovoracia; order Bacteriovoracales; family Bacteriovoracaceae; genus Bacteriovorax. Next base: position 7,050 of record CAXHHE010000090.1, read on the forward strand.
TTCTCTCGCAGTCAACCATCACTTCTAGTTCAATTTCTTTTTGGCCGACAAGAGATTTCTCCATCGTGACCGGGAATTTGATATCTGAAGTGAAAACTTCTTTTAACTCATCTGTATTCCACACCAGGGCCGCGCCTTTTCCACCAAGCGCGAAATCGCGTCTGATGATTAGCGGGAATTGCACTACTGATTTGGCCATCTCTAAAGCTTCTGCTTCAGAGTTCGCAGTAAAACGCTTTCCTGTCTGATAACCCAGCTTATCTAATTCGCGGGCAAAAAGAGCTCGGTCTTCAGTTTTCTTAATCGTATCAACGTTAGCGCCTAAAAGGGCCACGTTATGTTCTTTTAAAAAGTTTTCTTCTTCTAATTCCACACACAGGTTAAGTGCCGTCTGGCCTCCCATTGTTGAGAGAACCGCATCGACTTTTTCTTTTAAGATGATTTTTTTAATCGTCTCTTTCGTGATTGGCTCAATGTAAGTGCGCGTGCACATTTCCGGGTCAGTCATGATTGTCGCCGGATTTGAGTTTAGAAGAACAACATCGATTCCTTCTTCTTTAAGTGACTTCAGTGCCTGCGTTCCAGAGTAATCAAACTCAGAGGCCTGGCCGATTTTAATTGGCCCAGAACCGATAAGAAGGATTCTCTTATATGGAGTTGGCTTTTTCACTCTGTTAGTCAGTTTATTAAAAGCGTGCAGTCTCTTTGTGTCGATCGGGTATTGATTCTTTTCTTCTAAGAAAGCTTTCACTTCATGGAAGAATTCGTGAGCGTCGTGAGGCCCTGGATTAGCTTCAGGGTGAAACTGCACTGATTTTACAAAGTGATCACTTGAAGCAATCCCTTCGATAGAGTCATCAAAGAGGGAAGTGTGCTGCACGAAGAGCTCGCGTTTAAGCGGGTTTTCCATGCGCATTTTATTAAATGATTCTGTTTCAATCGCGTAACCGTGGTTTTGCGATGTGATCACAATCTTATTGGTGATGTGGTCGATAACCGGGTGGTTTGCTCCACGCTGACCGAAAGGAAGCTTAATAATTTTAATTCCCAGAGCAAGGGCAATCAACTGGTGACCAAGACAGATCGCGCGCACCGGAATATTTAGTGTGAAGATCTCGCGGACAACGTCGATTTCTTTGGTGAAGTTTCTTGGGTCCCCTGGGCCGTTTGAAAGAAAAATCAGGCGAGGGTTGTATTTTTTAATCGTCGCCAGGTCTGCATTGTGAGGAAGACTCACTAGTGGCATTTTTAAAGTCATTAATTGATCAATGATCGCTTGTTTGATCCCGTAGTTCATCACCACGATTGGGTTATCTCCCGGGATGTGAACGATAGGCGATGTTTGTGAAACAAGAGGAAGGTCATCTGTTTTTAATCTTGCCGATTCAAAAACTGATTTTGCAGGAACTTGTTCACTGAAAGTCAGCACCGATTTATGGGATTTTGATTTCCCGCTTGTCAGGTAGCGAACGAGTTTTCTTGTGTCGACACCTGAAAAAAGTGGGACATCGATATTTTCGAGGAAGCGATTGTGAGAAAAGTTTCTGGCGATGATCACTGTGGCATGAGTCTTTTTTGACTGCATAACAGTTTCATTGTGTTCGTAATTTCCGATGTGTGCGTTAGTGAAGATAATGTGCTGGCCGAGAAAAGATGGGTCGGTGATGGTTTCTTGATAACCGCTCATTCCTGTAGTGAAAGCGGCCTCTCCCCAAATCCCTTTTTCTAGATCCGGGTCTGAGTTCTTACGATTGACGTAGCCTTTAAAAGTCGTGCCGTCCTCAAAATGAAGATAGGCGATAGATTGCTTGAGACTCCTGTTAAAACTTTTCTCCATTAATAATTCCTACGTTCTGATCGTTATTTAAGAGCATGGCCTCGATAATGGCCATTCTCATTGGGATTGAATTTTCAACTTGCAGATAACCTTTATAGAGCGATGATTTAATCAGCGCCTGGTCTAATTCCACACCAATATTGGCCGGGCCCGGGTGTAACACCGGAATTAATTTATTAAGCGACTTGAGTAGATCTAAACTCACGCCGTAGTTTTCCAGGTAATTGTCGTAGTGAGCGTTGGCCGCTCCTGCGTGTCTTTCTTTCTGAATTCTTAAGAGATAGATGAAATCACTTTTTAAAACAGTTTCATTTCTATTCGTTGAAATCTCCACTTGAGCAGGCAGAGTTTTTGGATCAGGAAGATAATCTTTGGGCCCGCTTAAAATCACTTTCATTCCAAATTTTGGAAGAAGCTTAATTAGCGAGTGTCCCACTCGCGAGTGAATATTGTCTCCGATGATGGAGATGGTTTTGCCATTGACATCACCGTTAGAGAGATTGATCAGTGTATAGAGGTCTAGAAGTGCTTGAGAAGGGTGTTCATTAACTCCGTCTCCGCCGTTAACTAACTTTATAGGAGGAGCTTCTCTAAACTGCGAGAGCTGGTTAGAAACACTTGTGCGGAAAATGCAAAGGTTCACACCTTGATAAAAAAGAGTCAGGAAAGTTTCTTCTAAACTTTCACCTTTTTTTAAGCTCGACGTCTCCGCATTGAAATCTAAATAAAGCCCGCCTAGTCTTCTGATCGCGACAGCAAAAGAATGTTTTGTTCTGGTTGAATTTTCGAGAAAAGAAGTGGCAATGATAGGTTTCGGAGTCGAGGAAAAAGGGGCAAGTTCAGGATGGTCTTTAAAGTGCTTAGCACGGGAGAGGAGCACATCGATCTGGGGTCTACTTAGATCGTCTATGCTTTCAAGTAATGAAGGAAATGAAGTCATTTTCTTCCTTGTTAAGTCTTGTTATGCTGGTGCATAAGAAAGAGCTCATTTTTAGATTTGTAATAGTCTATAAAAAAAGTAATCTGTTTGAAAAGAACTTTATTATGAAAAAGATTGACCAAAATAATCAATTACAAATTGAATCACTTCTTAATGAGTGCAAGGGCAATCTGTTCGAATTCCTTGTCGCACAAACTCTTTCGCGAAAATTTAAGAAAGAAGACCTCTTTTTACTGAATTTACCCCGCGATTTCCGTGGAAGATTGCAGTTTTACGAGGAGACGATTCGTCAATTTGACTCGGAACTCCTAAAGAATCTCCCCCTCTTAGCAGAAAAGGCCGCTCAGGAGATCGAAAATCACCCGATTTTTAAAAATAAATCCCAGTTTAGTTTTACCGTCATTGGAAAAATGGTGGCGACAAACGACAACGAACTTTGGAATGAAACGGATATTGTTGCTTTAGAAGAACTGCCTTCCGGCGAAACCAAAAAACATTTTATCAGCTTAAAACTCACCAAAGATCACAGTTACACCAACACAAAGAGTGCAGGGATTAAAAGCTGTCTCTTATACACATCTCCGAGCCCACGAGACGCTCAGTTA
>CAXHHE010000091.1:0-10245 GCA_964016365.1 uncultured Bacteriovorax sp.
CTACACAGAAGCCTTCGTCGGCAGCGTCAGATGTGTATAAGAGACAGGCCAGGCAATCAGTGAACATACGAAGGCCTGCTTTTCCCGAACAATAAAGGGACCAGGCCGGAATTGTTCTCACGGCAGCTCCGGAGCTGATATTAGTAAAAGTCTGAAAACATTTTTTCTTTTTAAAAGTGTTAAGCACCAGCGACGTTAAATACATCGGGGCCACGACATTAACTTGCATATGCGTCTCAATTTGCTCCAAAGAAAAATGCTCCGCACTTTCAATCGGGCCGATAACGGCAGCGTTGTTGATTAAGTGAATGGCCTTCACTTTTTTCATATCGATTTTTTTTAAAGCTGTGAGAAATTTTTTATCGAGACCTTTTATTTTTGTGAGGTCGTGTTTGATGTTAATGAAATTGGGCGCTTTAAAAGCGCTTTCACGGGAAAGAGAAATAACAAAATGTCCTGCTTTCAGGGCCTGACCTGCCAGTGAAAATCCCAGGCCCCTTGTCGTACCGGTAATGATAAATAACTGCATTTTTTCTTCCTTATTTTGAACTTTTTTAGTGTAACAAGGAATGAGCACAACCAAAAGATTGAAATCGTGTGTAGACACAAAGTGTTGGAGATTTTTTAGCGCTTGCCCATGGGTGAGTTTGTTGGAATAATTTCGGCATGAAATTTTTGATTATTCTAAGCGCTTTATTTATTGGTTGCTCCTCTGTTTTTGCAGGGGCCCCTCATTACGATAATTATCCACCAACTCCGGCCACTCCATACACCGAAGAGATTCTGGATTTTTATTCAGTTAAAGATGCTTACGGAGAGTTCTCAAACTTCGCTTTATTTCCCATTGTCGTTGATGGAGTGGACTGGCCGACGAGTGAACACTATTACCAGGCCCACAAATACACTGATCCTGACTTAATGGAAAAAGTGAGAAGAGCAAAAACGCCGATGGAAGCAGCTCTTATGGGCCGCGATCCAAATATCCCAAAAAGAGAAGACTGGGACACTTATAAAGACATCGCTATGGAAACAGCAGTGAGAGCAAAACTTTACCAGTATGAAAGTTTAAGAACTCTTTTAAAGTCGACTGGCACAACATTTATGTATGAGCATACAAAAAATGATTGTTACTGGGGGGACTGTGGCGACCGCACAGGGAAAAATAAGCTTGGGCTTCTTCTGATGAAGCTTCGAGAAGAAATCTAATTACTCGTATCTCAAAGCTTCAATTGGATGCAGTTTAGAAGCTTTGTGAGCGGGGTAAATCCCAAAGACAATCCCGATCATCACCGAGAAGCCAAACGCAAGCAGGATTGAGTCCCATGAGACTGAAGCATTCCAGCCGATGATCACTGAGAATGTGAAGGTGATGGCCCATCCTAAAACAATTCCCATAAATCCGCCGAGGAAACTCACCAGGACAGACTCAGTTAAAAACTGCATCAGGATATCAGAGCGCATGGCCCCGACAGCTTTTCTTAAACCGATTTCTTTTGTTCTTTCTGTGACTGAGACGAGCATGATGTTCATGATCCCGATGCCTCCAACGACCAAAGAAATAGCAGCAATTGTCGCGAGAAGTGTAGAGATCGTTTTACTGCTTTGACTGATGGCATTTTGCAGCTCGGCCATGTTGAAAATCTGGAAAGCATCGTCAGAAGATGAAAGAGGGACGCGGTAGCGTTTAATCATCGCGGCCTTTACACTTTCTTCAACATCATCAATATCATTTTTATTTCGAACCTGGATGTCGATAGAGTCGACATAATTTTTCCCAAACAAGCGGTACATTCCGGTTTGTACCGGGATTAAGATTCTATCATCCTGATCTTGAGGGCCGGAAGCACCTTTTTCAGGAAGAAGACCGATAACAGAAAAGTTAATACGATTAATTTTAATCATCGACCCGATAGGATTTTTATCACCGAAGAGTTCACGGGCCACTGTGCGACCGATAACGGCCACCAGTGCTCTTTGTTGTCCTTCATCGTCGGAGAAAAATCTTCCGTAATCTGGAGTTGAAGTTCTCATTCGAGCATAACTTGGAGAGACTCCGGCAACAGATGTGTTCCAGTTCTTATTTAAGTAGGTGACCTGTCCGCGTCCTGAAACATTGGGCGAGACATCGGCAATGGCAGGTATTTCATTTTTTAAAGCGAAAGCATCATCCATGGTAATGCGGATTCTGGTTCCAGACTCCTGCATAACGCCACCGACACGGATATTTCCTGCGCGAAGAACCAGCAGATTTGATCCCATTGAAGAGAGTTGATCTTCAATTGATTTCTGCGCTCCTGATCCTAAAGCGAGCATGGCCACAACGGCGGCAACACCGATTAAGATCCCTAGCATCGAAAGAATTGAGCGGACCTTATTGGCCGTAAGAGTTCTGTAACCCTGGTGAAAGTGCTCAAGGATTTCTTTCCATGAGAATTGATTGGCATAAGATTTTGCCGGCAATTGATCTTTAGGAGGTTGATATGGTTTAAAACGCTCATCAGATTGAATCACACCGTCGCGCATGCGGATGAGCCTATTGGCCTCGCGTCCGATTTCATCTTCGTGGGTAACGATGATGACGGTGATTCCCTGGTTATTTAACTCTCGCAAAATCGCCAGAATCTCTTTTTCACTTTTTGAGTCTAAGTTCCCGGTAGGCTCATCGGCAAAAATAATTCGAGGCTCATTGATCAGTGAGCGGGCGATGGCAATTCTTTGTTGCTGCCCACCTGAGACTTCATTGGTTTTATGGTGAAGTCGATCGGCAAGACCCACTTTCCCCAGAAGGTTTTGGGATTTAGTGAAATCAAATTTTCCTTCAGAATAAATAAGAGGAAGGGCGACGTTTTGCCAGGCCTCAAGCCTTGGCAGAAGATTGAATTGCTGGAAAATAAAACCGATCTCTCCACGTCTGATGACGGCAAGTTCATCTTCACTCAATGTCGCGACCTCTTTATCTCCTAAGAGATAAGAGCCACTCGAAGGAATATCCAGAAGCCCCAGGATATTCATCAGTGTCGATTTACCAGAACCTGAAGGCCCCATGATAGCGACAAAATCGCCGCGTTCAATTTTTAAGCTAATGCCTTTTAAGACATCAACTGTGGTATCGCCCATTTGAAAAGACTTGGTAATATTTTTTATTTCAATCATATTATCTTGGCCCACCACCGCTCGATCCGCGCTTGCCGCCTTTTGGAAATTTAGGACTGAATGGATTGCTTGAGCTTTGAGCGCCGTCGCCAATAGAGTAGTCTTGAATCAGGATCACATCATTTTCAGCGAGCCCTTCCAGGACTTCCGTTCTTTTTCCATCTGTCAGACCTGTAGAGATAACAGTCTCTGTCGGCGGAGCTTTTTCATTTTTCTTCATGACCAATGTTTTTCCGTCTACAACTTTCATGGCCTCGCTTGGAATAAGAAGAGAGCCTGTTTTTTCTTTTACAGAAAATGTCACGTTTGCTGTCATCCCACTTCGCATAAAGTCTGGTGTTTCTTCAGGACGAACATCAATGGTATAAGTTGTTACGTTATTGGTTGTTGTGGCATCGAAGGCGAGTTGGTCAACACGTGCTTTGATCGGCGACTTTGGATAAGCATCTAAAACGATCACAGCGCTGCTGTTTAATTTAATTTGCGCAATATCTGTTTCATCTACGTTGGCCTTAACTGTCAGGTGATCAGACATAGTAAAAATAGCATCAGTATTAGTGAATGTTTGTCCAGGCTCAACACTTTTTAAAATGATTGTTCCGGCGATTGGCGCAAGAACCGGAGTAGGGAGGTAGAGCTCCGACCACTTTTTAAATTCTTCTTCACCTTTTGAACGGGCAGCATCGAGCATGGCAGCTCTTTCTGTTGAACTCATCCAGGCGATGATTTGTCCTTTTCTGACTTTCGATCCTTCCTTAATAAGAACTTCATCAATTCTTCCGGCCACAGGGGCCTTAATTTCCAGGCGGTTTTTAGGTTGAACAGTTCCAGTCGCTAAAATCGTGATAGCGATATCACCTTTTTGAACACTATATTCACTATAGGTGATCGCCGGTTTTTGATTTTTCTTATATGAGTAAAAACCAATCCCGCCTAAAACGATAATGACTGCGCCAATAATAAGAGATTTTTTCACGGAATCACTCCAGTGCCTTGAGCTTGTTCCCAAGCTGCCGATGCTTGCAGGCGGTTTCTAATTTGTAGTGTGTAGTCTTTTTGTTTTGTGATGAGATCGTTTTCAATTAAATCCCAGTCATCGAAATTAGAAAGACCATTGTTGTATTTACTGCGGGAAATATCTGCTCTGACTTTTGCTGCTTCTAAAAAAGCGGAGCTGACTTTTACTGTTTGATTGGCCTCTTTAAAAGAAGCATAACTTTGAGAAAGCACTCTTCTGAGTTCCATGTTTTGGTTTTCAAGTCTTTTTTCAGCTGCCTTTACCTGATAGCTGGCGCTGTAAGTAGAGTAGAAATCTTTTCCACCATCAAAAAGTGACCATGACAAGGTTGCACCCGCGGCCCATCTTCTATTGTCATCTGGAAAAAAACTATCGCCAGTTTTCCCGACTGAAGCACTGATATTTAAGTCAGGATAAAAACCCGATTTACTGGAATCAAGAGTGGCACTTGCCGAAGCTAGAGTGGCCTTGAATTTTTTAGCAGTAGGAGTTGATTCAATCAGCGCATCGTAATCAGGAACTCCTGGGTCATCAATCGCGGGAGTAGTTGTGATTTCTACAGGTTCATTTTCAGGAAGATTTAAAACTCTTCTTAAATAGATTAAGCTGGTCGCCATGGCATTTTCAGCTTTAAAGAGATCCAGCTTTGCCTGCTCAAGATAGGCCTTAGATAAAAGCACCGATCCTTTATTTTCTCTACCATTTTCAAAACGCAGTTCAACCATTCTTAAATTGTCTTCTCGTCGTTTTTTAATATCGCGTGAAAGATTCAATGAATCTTTAGCATAAAAATAATTGGCCACTGCATTTTTTAAATCGTAGCTAATTTGTGATTTTGTTTCCTGAAGATTGGCCTCTTCCGTTTGGATCTTACTGTCGGCAATTTTTAAGCTGGCAGAATCCTGGAATCCATTAAAAAGATTTTGAGTCAAATTCAATGAGCCGCTATAGACATTTGTTGTGCTCGAAGCGCCAGTTTGGGTTTCACTATTGGCCTTCTCGTAAGAAAGACTTGCTGAAACTTTAGGGAAAAAAGCAGAGCGCGTACTTTTTTTATCAGCTTGTGAAGCTTTGAGTGCTTCATAAGAGGCCTGTACTTCTAAGTTGCTCTTAACTGCCAGAGCAATCGAGTCTTCAAAAGTTAATTTTTGTTCAGCAAAAAGAGCAGAAGAAAATGTGAGAGTGAGCACTAAGAGATGAGATTTTCTAACCATAAGCTTTTCCACAATGTTTCCATAATTGGTCGCTATACTACAACTAAGTAGTATAGCGACTTGTATGAAAATTGCAAATGAACTTTAGGTCTAGTGCGAGTCGACAACACCGGTTGGTTTAACTCTTAACTTTAAGAAGTACCAAGGAATGTACGAGAGTGAAAAGACAATTAAGATGATCCACATCAACTGATTAAAACTCATCATAAAGACTTGTCCGTCAAGACGGTGCTTTATTGACGTCAATGCAGCTTTGTCTTCTTTAATCATACCAACACCACTCGACATTTTTTTCGTCATGCTCGATGTGCCTTGATAATAGACTTGTTGAGTTGTCGGATTTAAAAGTGAAACTTTTGAAGCTAGGTCGACGTAGTTCTGGTGGCTCCTCATAGTCAGAAGTGTCCCAACCATGGCGATCCCGATACTTCCTCCGATCTGTCTTGAAAGATTCAAGAGACCTGAAACTTGTCCCATCGCATGTCCCTTAAACTGACTCAGGATACCAGAGTTGATTGGAACAAACAGGAAGGCAAGGGCAAACCCACGCACATAAAGAGCGTGCAGAATATCTTCTTTCGATGAAAGAGGAGATAAGTGAGTCAGAAGCAGCATGCAGACAACCAGTCCTGTAAGACCCACGAAAATAAGTTTTTTAACACTCACTCCACCAACCATCATACGCCCAATGAGCGGCATGAGGGCCATGGTCACCAGCGAGCCTGGAATAAAGAGCTCTCCGGTTTGAGTGGCCGTGTATCTAAAGACGTTGCTGACAAAAACTGGAAGAACGAAAAGCACTCCATAGAGATAAAATCCCAGAAGCCCCATTAGCATTGTTCCGTTGACAACAATTTGCTCTTTTAACAAACGCACGTTGATGATCGGATTTTTAACTCTTAATTCCCACCATACGAAAGTAGGAAGAGAGATAAGAGAAGTGATCACACATGTTGTAATGAGTTTAGAAGAAAACCAGTCATCCGCTTCACCACGCTCAAGAGCGTATTGAAGACACCCAATTCCGGCAACTAGAAGGATGAGTCCCAGGGCATCGAAGCCTGATTCTTTTTTGTGTCCTTCTTCGTGTTTGACGTCGTAGATACAAGCAGCACCTATCATCAGTGCCAGAAGCCCTAGTGGAAGGTTGATGTTGAAGATTGATCTCCATCCAAGTGTATCAGTTAAGTACCCACCTAAAACTGGACCCAAGGCAGGACCAACCATTACGCTCATCCCGAAGATTGCACCAGCAATACCGGCCTTTTCTTTTGGGAACTGTTCATAAATAAGCGTCTGCGAAGTCGGAAGTAAAGCTCCTCCGGCAAGACCTTGAAGGATTCTGAAGATAATCAGGAACTCAAGATTGGGTGCAAGTCCACAGGCCACAGATGTAATGGTGAATAGGGCGATACAACCCAGGTAATAGTTTCTTCGTCCGAATCTTTCTCCCAGCCATGCTGAAAGAGGAAGAACGACGGCGTTAGCGATAGCGTAACCGGTAATAACCATACTGATATCTTCCAGCGTGGCACCCAGGTTACCCATCATCGTAGGTAAAGCGACGTTTACAATTGAGGTATCAATGATCTCCAGAAGAGATGCAAGGACGGCAACAAATATGATAAGCGGAGCTTTAGAATTTTCTGTCGTCTCCATATATATCTACCTAGTGTTTGTGTACTTTAATAAATGCTGAAAGCCCTGTTCTTAATTTCTCAATGTCTTCTGCTGAAACGTTTTCAATCTTAATTTTTACCGGAATTCTCTGAACAACTTTTGTGAAGTTACCAGTAGCATTGTCTGGTGGAAGAAGAGTGAATGTTGCCCCAGTTGCACTTGAAATACTTTCAACCTTTCCTTCAAATGTTTTTCCAGAGATCGCATCGACGTCGATTTCAACTTTTGCATCTAAACGAATCCCTTCCACTTCAGTTTCTTTGAAGTTGGCGATGATCCATCTTTCTCCTGAATCGACAAATCCTAAGAGAGGAACGCCAGGAGCTGCCAGCTGTCCGACTTCCACTGATTTTTTAGCGATGAATCCATCAGTCGGAGCGACAATTTTAGTGTTTGAAAGGTTTAGTTCAGCTTGAGAAACTTGAGAGGCGATAGCATCATACTTGGCCTTAACATCATTATATTGAGCAGAAGCAGTATCAAATTGTTGTTGAGAGACAGCGCCTTTAGAAAGCAGGTCTACTAAACGGCGGTAGTTTCTCTCGGCGTCTCTTCTTCTCGCTTCAACCGATGATAGTTCACCTTTAGCTTGTTTAAGGTTGTTTTCGTAATCGCGTGGGTCGATGTTGATAAGTACTTCGCCTTTAGCTACCTTTTGTCCTTCAACTACGTTTACCGATGTAATGTAACCAGAAACTTTTGGCGCCAGCATTACGCTATGGCCGAAGATCTGAGCGTTGTCAGTTGTTACGTAAGCGAAGTGTTCATAAGTCAGGTAGCTGACAACAATGACTACTACTGCACCTACGATCGATAATATCTTTTTCTTTTTTGCGTCCATGGGTCACGTCCTTCTTTTAATTAAAATGTATGAATTTTTTGTCCGATTGCTGTTTGTAGATTGATCAAAGCTTCAATGTATCCTAACTGAGCATTAACTGCGCCAGCTTGTGATTTGTATAAATCCGCTTCTGCATCAAGAAGATCTGTGTTTGTTCTTGCACCAACACGTTGTCCTTCGCGGGCAAGACGCACACTTTCTTTTGATTTCGCGATATCGTTTGTTCTGGCCTTATATAAAGAAGCATAATAATTGTACTTTCTCTTCCATACTTCCAGGTCTTTTTGCGCTTTTAGCTCAGTGATACGGTAAGTTTTTTCGGCCTGAACAAATTGTTCTGTCGTTTGCTTAGAACGGGCGAATGAAACACCGGCATCAAACAGGTTCCATGAAAGTTGTAATCCAACCTGGTAAGCAGAACGGTATTTGTCTGTATCCGTTAAAGAGTCATTCAGGTTGTTATAGTATTGGTATTGACCGAAAGCTGCGATACGTGGAACCCAGAAGCTATCTTGTGCTTTATCAGCATAAGAAAGAGCGTTTACTCTTTCTTTCAGGGCCTGGATATCGTTTCTGTTGTGGATGTCAGCTGTCGTGATACTTTTCATCAGGTTTTCATCTAAAACCGGAAGATCTCCAGAAACATCAACTGCCCCTGAGTCTTTGCCTAAAATCTCAAGCAGGTTGTGTTCGCTGATAGCGATATTGTCATCTGCATTTAATAGATCTGATTCAGCATTTGAAACCTGAACTTCAACACGAAGAACATCATAGTTTGTTGCCATACCACTTTGCTTAAAGAGCTTCACATCTTTTAAATGATCTTGAAGAGCTTTTAAGTTTTGAGCAGCAACATCTTTAAGGATTTTGTTTGCCAGCGCTTTGTAATAGGCAAGTGTGACATCCATTTCTGTTTTAAAGTTATTCCATTTTTCTTCATTGGCGGCAGCATTGTAGCTTTCGCTGGCGGCCTGGTAGCGGTTCACGCTTGAGAAACCTTCAAACAGGGGATAGGTTCCAGTTAAAGTTAGTTGTGAATTCGGAACAATTTGCGGAACGATTGTATCTGTTGTCGCATTTCCTAATCTCACATTTGTCAGCGCGTACTTCTTGTCAAAAAGGTAGTTAGCATTTGCTGAAACAGTAGGAAGAAAACCAGAATAGTTTTCAACTTTTTTCCATTTTGCTTCTAATGTTGCACTTTTTGCTTTTTCTACAGCAGGAGAAGTGTTTAGGGCTTCGTTGATAGCGTCTTGTAATGTTAGGGCGTGAGCTGTGCCTGTAAGAAGCATCGCTGAGCCGTAAGTAAGGGCATGTAATCTTATATTTTTTTGCATAAAAACCTCGTCTAAGATGGTTTTACTCCTAAATCGTTTGCGAAGCAAACTATTTGTGGTAGAATCTATTCATGGGAAAAAAAGTAACAAAAACAAAAAAAGTTGAGAACAAACTCTTTACCGCTCAAAGTTTTGAAACCACTGTTCATCCAGGGCTCAAGACCTTCTTTGGCTACAGTCTCTATAAGTCTGCTGTGCTTTATAAGGCCTTGATGGAAAAGAGAAACCATCTTTTTTACAATTTAGGGACACCTGAATGTGCCGTTCTTTATGTACTAAGTACCGGTGTAGTAACCAATCAACTTACACTAGGCCAGGACCTGGGCATTGATAAGGCGACGATTGTTAAAATCATCGATAAACTAGAAAAATTGACTTTTGTGAAGCGCGAAGTGGACCCCAACGACCGCAGGTCTAAGTTTATTTCTCTGACTCCTAAAGGAAAGAGCATCCTGGATAAGGTGAGAAAGGTGAGGACAGAGCTGGAAGATGAAGTCCTTTCACACTTTCCTAAAGAGGATGAAAAAGAGCTAAGAAGATTAGTGCCAATGCTTCTTGAAGTCGTGGCCAACCTAAAATAATTTCTGCGCTTTTTTAGTTTAATGGTATCCTCATAATTACTATGAGTGATGCAATTCCTGAAACACCTCCGCGCCCTAAAAAGAAGGGGCCGATAAGACGACTATTTATCTGGTCTATTCGCCTGGGCCTTTTCTGCTTTGCCTTGAGCATCTTTGTCGTTTTATTCTACCGTTTTGTTCCAGTTGCTTACACTCCACTAATGTTTTGGCGTTCAACAGCATCAATTTTTACTGAAGATAAGTTTGTTGGGATTGAAAAAAAGTGGGTGCCTATCACTCAAATTTCTAAATCAATGCAGCAGTCGGTGATCAAGGCCGAAGACTATAAGTTCTATCAACATAACGGTTTTGACTTTGAGGCCATTGAAAAGGCCATGCAGTACAACCTGTCTCTTATACACATCTGACGCTGCCGACGAAG
>CAXHHE010000092.1:0-9984 GCA_964016365.1 uncultured Bacteriovorax sp.
GCGCGGGCTTTACCGCAAATATAAAGCAGAAGTTATCAGCGCACTTAAGAGTCTTCCAGAGGGAATTAGCCTGGGAGTTAAAGGAAATTCTGTCGACGAAAACAATGTGGACTGGAATAACCTGAGCCACGCAGATTTAGATCGCCCAGAAGTTCAAGAGATCCTGGTTCTTGCGGCCATGGCCCAGGTTTACGAGGAAGGTAAAGGCCAGTGGATTGACACTGGTGACGCCGGACTCGACCGCTACGCATTTAATACAGTGTTTTATGCTGTTCAGATACCAAAGAGTATCGCGCAGAATTTCATTACCTACAAAATGCTTTGCATGGGTCAAGATAATGCGAAACTATCTTTCACCAAAGCGGTAATCTTCAACGTGTCTACGAACTTTATCGTTAATCAGGGGCTCTACGGCTACCGCGAAAAAGCGATTAACCAGTAAAACTTCAGAGAAGTTCAAGACAACCTATCGTGTAATTAATACAAAAATTGCTATGGGGCTTTTAATTTAGTGATATTATGGCCCAACTCTAATTTAGACCACAGGAAGAGGATTATGAGCGTTTTAGTGACAGGTGGAGCTGGTTACATTGGTTCCCATGTAGTGAGTCTTTTAGGTGAGGCGGGAAAAGATATTATCATTCTCGACAACCTTACAACTGGAAGACCAGAGAATATTCTCTACGGAAAATTAATTATCGGAGACCTTCGCAATCAAGCTTTGCTTGACCAGGTTTTTACAGATCATAACATTGAAGCTGTTCTTCACTTCGCAGGAAGCATTGTGGTTCCTGAGAGTGTAACGAATCCTACGCTTTACTACCAAAACAACACAGAAAACTCAGCGGCGCTTATTAAGACTTGCCTAAAGCACGGAGTGAAGAAATTTATTTTCTCTTCGACAGCTGCTGTGTACGGAATGCCGGAAAGTGGTGTGGCCTCTGAAGAGACGCCGACGAATCCAATCAATCCCTACGGACGCTCAAAGCTGATGACAGAGTGGATGCTGGAAGACGTTTCTAATGCCCACGATTTCTCTTACGTGGCCCTTCGCTACTTCAACGTTGCAGGTGCTAGCAAAACAGGGAAAATCGGGCAGTCGACACCTCGAGCGACTCACTTGCTAAAAACAGCGGCGGAAGTTGTAACGAAAAAGAGAGCGGGAATGTCCATTTTTGGGACAGATTATAAGACCAAAGATGGGACATGTATCCGCGACTATATTCACGTTGACGACCTGGCCCAGGCCCATTTAGACGCTCTGTCTTACCTGGATAAAGGAGGTAAGTCACAAGTATTAAATTGTGGATATGGTCACGGCTTTACTGTTAAAGAGGTTATTGGAGCTGTTGAATCTTACATCGGGCAAAAACTGAATGTTGAAATGGGCCCGAGACGTGCAGGGGATGCCGTGGAATTAATCTCAAAGGCAGAAAAAATTAAGACTGTCTTAGGGTGGCAACCTAAATACAACGACCTTGACTACATCGTGAAGTCAGCGATTGAGTGGGAAAAGAAGCTTAAGTAACTATTACAAAGTCCCTATTAAGGACCGTTGGGCTTTGGTATTGTGAACTAAATAATAGGTGTATTTTTTTAAGGTGACTCATGATGAATGAAACGCATGCAACGACTGTTTGGGACGCAGGACCGATCAGTTCAATGATTCAACGTATTCACTATAAGCACACAACGAAAGGGTTGCGTTCAATTAGCGTTTTGAGTGAGAAGCGTTCAGAAGGAAAGACGACTGTGTCGATGCTTTTAGCTCGTGGTCTTTCTGAAGTTTATAAATTTAAGATCCTTCTGATTGATTTAAATCCAGATGGAGACCCGCTTTTAAACCAATACTTAAAAGCTTACGAAAAAGAAAAAACACAAGATGGTATGGTTCAAGGCCACCCGTTTGAATTCCAGATTTTCAGACTTAAAAACATCGATATGAACTGGCTTAAAAATGCTTACGATGGTCTTTATACGAACCAGTTGGTGAATTCATTCTCAACTGAGTACGACCTGGTGATTGTTGATACGATGACGAGTGGAACAAATGACCACTCTGTGCGCGTAAGCACTCATTCAAACATTATTGTGAGTACTGAGAAGTCATTTGGAAGAAGTGTAAATAAACTGCAAATAGAACTAGAGCAAAACCGCAAGGACGTTCTAGGTGTCCTTTTTAACAAGTAGAATATATGAAAGAAAAAATTTACATCAGAGATTTTTTTAGCCTTCTGGTTTTCTATAAAAAACCTCTGGCGATTATCATGCTTGCCAGCGTTCTGTGTCTGGTGCAGTTAAGTTTTATTCTACCAAAAACATACCGCTCGGAATTCGAGCTTAATATTTATTCAAAATATTTTAAGAACGCTCTGATCAGTGAAGTTATCCCGGGAATGAACTCAATTGCCGAAATGACTCAGACAACTGATTCAATGGTAAAAGAAACATTAAATGACGAATTCATCGACCAGATCGGTAATGAATTTAAAATCTACGCCCCAAACATGACTCCACAACAGCTTTCAAAAGCTCGCGAGCAGTTAAGAGACAGGTTTGAGCTGTTCTCAACTGGTGGACAGTCTTATCACGTTTCATTCTCTTACGGTGACCCGACAGTTACTTATGAAGTGACAAAAAAAGTTATGGACGCAGTAAAAGCGACATTCATCAATTCGAGAATTGAGACAATTGAAAACGCTAAGAAAACAATCCAGCAAAAGCTTGAGTCAGTAAACGTGACAAAACAAATCACTGAAGACTCAATCTCTGCTAACGCTCTGGCCTCAAAGAACCCGGACGTTTTAAGATCAGAAATTGCTAAAATCAACTCAGACCTAAGCGCTTTAAAAATGCAATTTAACGTGCACCACCCGCGCATCGTAAAATTAGAGCAAAGAAAAGCGACAATCCAGAATTGGTTAGAAGAAATTGAAGCCAAAGCTGAAAAAACAGAAAAAGCGGTCAATGAAGATGGAACTAAAGAGTATTCAGATGCTCCACTTCTAATGGCCGGAGATAAAGAAATCTCTCAAAACATCGCTTCAAAACTTTATACAAAGTTTAACGACATCAACGTAGCTCTTGATATCGAAAGAAAAAGCTTACCGGGATACATTGGAGTTATTATCGCTCCTCAAATCCCGTCTTCACCACTTTTTCCTAAGAAAAGACTTTTTGCCAGCCTTGGATTCATGATCGGTCTGGTTCTTTGTTTCGGGTACGTTTTCTACAATGAAATTATGCAACTTTCTCCATCGGAGAGAGCACGTGCAATGGCCCGCGACCTAAAAGGTGAATACTTTGGAGTTCTACCTCACATTGGAGAAGAAGGTCTTATGACCAATACTGCGATCATTTGGGAAGAAAGAAAACTTCTTGAAAGCAATATCTCTAACAGAATCGCTCTGGACAATTAATAGCGAGAGGCGCTGGTTATGATAGCTGGAGATGACTTTTTATTCACGCTTCATCAGTTTATCATAACCTCACTATGTGTGTTCTTTATGTACTTTGCCTGGAGAGACCAGGCCGCCGGTACTTTCGATCGTCTTGAACACGTCAATCTTAAATTTATCGGACCTTTACTCATCGGGATTTTCCTGGGAGTTTACGGTTTATTGTTAAACGAATGGGGAAGCATGGGGATTGTCCTGGGATTTGCTTTTGCCTTCCTGATTACGTTTTCTATCTTTGACCCGAAGTATGCTGTATCGTTTTTCATTTTCCTTCTGATTTCTAGACCGTGGGAAATTTTTAAGAATGACCAAATGATGGCGGGGATGCCGAGAGATATCTTCATCCTGTGTTTTTTAAGTTTTATCGGTCACAAGATCATCAGAAAAAGATTTTATTTCCAATGGAACCTGGCGAGTGCTTTCGTTCTCTTTTTTGCTATCTGGACATTTTTTTCAATCATTCCTTCTTTCCAGTTAGTAGGAGCTCTAATCAATTACAACGAAATCTTTATTAAGGGGATTATCGTTTACTTCTTGATTGTGAATGTTGTTGATAAAAAAGAATACATCCTTCCGGTTCAGTCGGCCCTGGTTTTAGGGATCACTGAAAAAGCAGCGATGTCTTTTTACAATTCATTTTTCCTGGGAAAAGTGGCCGATGGTGAGCGTTTAACCAGCGTTGGTATCTTAGAAAACTCAAACGACATTGCGGCGATCATGATTCTCGTGATCCCATTTACGCTGGCCTTCTTAAAAGGGATTACGGTTTCTTTTTTCAGATATCTTTTGGGTCTGATTATTTTCTCTTTTTATGCCTATCTTATCTGGCAATCAAAATCCCGCGGAGCTGTTCTTGGAGTAGGGACACTGATTGTTGGATGGTTCTGGCTTAAAGCTCAGAATAAAAAAATGGCAACTATCATCGTAGCTTTGGGAATGCTTTTAAGTGTTGGTGCTATGTCGATGATTAAAAGAAATGCCGAAGACGTTGAAGGTTCAACTAACAATAGAAAGATCTATTGGACTGCGGCCCTTAATATGGGAATCAGGCACCCGCTTTTAGGTGTTGGTTACGACGGATATCCTCTTAACCTCTTAACTTATACTGACGGTCACGTTGGGACAGAAGGAAAGCATAAAACAGCGCACTCGACCTGGCTTCTGGCGCTGGCCGAAACTGGAATTGTAGGATGTTTCTTCTACGTAGGTATTTGGGTCTTTTCTCTAAGATCAGCGTGGGTTATGAGAAACGAGCATCCCGAGTTTATTCTCGCCATGCTCTCTTATGGGACAGCAATAACATTTTTATCTCACACGTATATGTTGTATCCTTATATCCTGTTAGGGTTAACGGTGGCCTCTGGCCAGTTTTATCTCAAGGAAGAAGTGAAAGTGCCGACCAAGGGGCTTGAGGCCGCGGTACTCGCTAAAGGGTTACATTGATGAACTATCTGATTCTCTTTTTGCTTTTTATTATTTTCTATTCTTATGCCGGTTATCCTCTAACTATTCTTTTCCTCTCTCTCTTTTCAAACAGCAAAGTTAAAAAAGATGACAACTTTCTTCCGGAAGTTTCGCTGTTGATTGCAGCTTACAACGAAGAAGAGGGAATCGCTGACAAGATTAAATACTCTTTGGAGGTGGATTACCCAAAAGATAAACTGGAAATTGTCGTTGTCTCTGACGGATCAACTGACCGCACAGATGAAATCGTGAAGAGTTTTGAAAAAGACGGCATCAGGCTCTTTAGAGTGGAAGGCCGAGTGGGAAAGACAGAGGCAAGAAACCAGGCCGTACTGGCGATGAGAAAAGAGATTATCGTGTTTTCAGACGCGACAGCAGTTTATAAAAAAGATGCTATTAGAAAGATGGTACGCAATTTTGCCGATCCCTCAGTGGGAATGGTGAGTGGGAACCTGACATATTTTGAAAAAGGTCAAAGTTCAATGGGACTGGCGACTAAGATTTACTGGAACTACGAGCTGGCGATTAAAAGGGCCCAAAGCCGCATGCACACACTGACAGGGGCGATTGGGTGTATCAATGCTTTTAGAAGAAAGCTCTACCACGTTCTTCCACCAAATATCATTGAAGACTTTACTGAACCTCTGATGATCGTGGCCCAAGGTCACCGCATTGCCTATGAAGAAGAGGCGGTTTCATACGAGAGAACAACCCAAAAACCTTCGCAGGAATTTAACATGCGCGTACGTGTTATCCGCGGCGGGATGAAAGGTTTTTTATACGCTTTTAGAAGATTGAACTTCAAAGACCACACTTTTGTTTTACTACAACTCTTTGGGCACAAAGTTCTTAGATGGCTGGTTCCCGTATTTTTGATTATGCTTTTTATCGTCAACCTGGCGGCCTTTATTTGGGGGCATAATACGCTGGTTGATATATTAATGGTGGCGCAGTTTTTATGTTACTCGATGGCCTTGTTGGGAATGTTGTGGAGACCTCCGGGAATCCTGGGGAAGATTGCTTCCATTCCAACTTATTTTGTGATCGTCAATGCGGCCAGCTTGAAAGCGCTTTATTTAACATTAACAACAGACTTAGAAGCGACTTGGGAAACCAACGTCTATTAAATTTTGGATAATAAAATGAAAAGGTGTTTGTGGGTTGTACCCAAAGGAATCTTTCCTGTCCGCGATGGCGCACGCGTTGCGAATCAGGCCTTATTAAAATCTGTCAGACCACATTTTAATGAACTTGATATTATGCTTTTTAATGAAGAGGACTCGGATGAGCTTCATTTAAGCGATTACAACAAAGAATTCAATCCAACGAATGTTTATTTTTTCAAAAAAGCTTCAGCACCAGGAAAGCTGGAAAAACTTCTTTTCTTAGGAACAAGCTTTTTAAAATCTCCTGGACTGCCAGTGACAACAGGATACTTCCTGACATCAAAACTTAAAAGAGAAGTGAATCAGGTTTTAACCCACAGGGCCTATGACCTGGTTGTGTTTGATGGCCTTCACCCTTACACAACTTTTAAAGACATTCCTGCTTTTAAAAACACTCAAGTCGTCTACCGCGCTCATAATGTGGAAGGGGATCTTTGGTCGACAGCTGCTTCTAAAACAAATAATGCAATCATCAGCAAGCTCTTATTGTGGCAAGGACAAAAGATGAGTGCTCTGGAATCAAGTCTGATTAAAAGAGCTAAGAAAGTCTGGTGTATTGCTCCTGAAGACTTAAAACGTTTTGAAGATTTAAATCCGATAGAAAAAGAAAAACTATCGCTCATCCCGGTAGGGTTAGATTTCAAAAAAATTGAAGAAAAAAATGACATCAATGAAGCTTCTCCTTTAAAGCTTCTTTTTTTAGGGAAAATGGACTGGGCCCCAAATAAAGACGGGCTTAAGTGGTTTTTGGAAGAAGTCTGGCCGAAAGTTGATCAGAAAAAACTTGAACTGCACATTGTTGGCAGTGGCGACTCTGGCTGGGGAACTGAATTGTTTAAACAGCCAGGGGTAAAGTTCTTTGGTTTCGTTAAAGACCTAGATGCTGTTTACCGCGACTGCGACTACAGTATTATCCCTATCCGTTATGGATCTGGGACGAGAATTAAAGTTATTGAAAGCATCTCAAAAGGCATGCCTATTGTTGCAACAGACATGGGAGTGCAGGGAAGTGGGCTTAACGATTATTTTAAAGCAGAGACTAAAGAAGAGTGGATTTCAACTCTTAATAAACTTGACCGCCAAATGGGTAAGGCCATGGCCGCTGCTGCTTTTAAAGAATTGGAGTCGGTGTATTCACCGAAGGCCATTGGGGCAAAGGCCTTCGACTCTGTTATGAATTGATTTCTTTTTGATAAAGCTCACGGGTTTTTTGTGCCCATGAATCAGCGCTAAAGCGCTCTTCGATTCCCTGGGCTTCGCTTTCTGCCTGTTTTTTCCAGCGAGAGACATTCTGTAATGTAACATCCATAACCTTCACCCAGCTCTCTGGTGAAAAATCATCTGCAAAAAAACCGTTGTGATTATGAGTGACCATGCTGGCAATGGCGCCAACGTTATTGGCAATGACTGGCACACCAGAGGCCAGGGCCTCTATTAATGTCATTGGCAGACCTTCTCTTAGACTTGGCATAATGAGAACATCAGGTGAAGTGAAGTAGCTTGAAGGATCGTTAACGAAGCCGTGAAAAGTCATCTGTTCAAAAAGCCCGTTGTCTCGGGCAAACGCTTCAGCCTGGGCCCTGTCAACACCATCTCCCAGGACAGTAAGGTGAAAGCGTTTTCTCTCAGGACTCATCGACCATGCTGTTAAAAAAGGAAGCAGTCCTTTTTCGGGGCTAATGCGGCCGACGTAGATAAGTTTAATGATTTCACTTCCTGCTGCAAGATTTTTTCTTTCACCCCTGATCTTTGCGGCATTTTTTAATGAAAGCATATTTTCAATGACTACGATACGATTAAAGGGGCGTAGTGATTTTTCCAGTTCATCTTTCATCTTATAAGAAACAGCAACCACCGCACGACAAGATTTCATTGTCATCATGGCGATCTTTTCATAGATGCGTACTTTTAATGTATGGGCCGTGTTTCCATGGTGAGTGTGAATGTGCGGATGTTTTCCTTTGCTCATGTAACAAGCAATAAGCGCTTTAAAGCCATGACTATGAAGAACTAAAGGAAGAGTCTGGTCTTGCAGTGATTCTCTAAGTCTTTTTGGCAGCTCTATATCTAAAGCCTTTGTCGAATCGATAATGCGGTAATCAATGTGAGAAGGAATCATCTTTTCAAAGTCGTGGGCCAGGTGAGGGATTCTCGTTTCTCTGATAATAACCATCAAAGGATTAAGGCCAATAGCGGACAACGCCGAAAGTCCTGTCAGGACAACTTTTTCAGCACCGGCAAGGACACCGGGAGCAAGAACGAGAACAGGTCTATAGGCCTTAGGCTTTGAGTTCATGTTTTCCTTTTAAGTGTCTTAAGTAGTTCACCACTCCTAAATAAAGAGCGGCGTATATCGGACTTAATACTAAAAACCACGTTTTCTCAGATGAAAAAACATTTTTTAAAGCATAACAAGCAATCATTAAAATAGCATTCATGCCAACATAAAGAGCGAGAGACTTCCAGGCGATCAGGTTTCTAATGGGGTAGCCGGTAATTTGGGATGAGTAAATAAGCCCTGGAATTTTTGGCAGGTAGAAGAAGACCATACTGGAGATAAGCGCCCCCATTGCTCCCCAGATCCCGGCACAGAAATAAACCACAACAATTGAAAATGGCGTCAGGATTAAATACATTTTTAAAACCCAACTCGTTTGTCCGGTCGCTCTTGGAATTGCATCGTGAGGAATGATGTAGGCAAGATATGTTAAAGCGAAAACTTTTAAGTAAACTGCCGACTGCATATACTGATCAGTGAAAAGAATCTCAATGATCGGGCGGTTAAAGATAATCAGGCCAAAAACGGCAGGGATCATGAGATAAGCAATATCGCTTTGAGCTTTCCTATAATGCTGAATCATACTCAGTTTATCACCAGCGTGAAAAGCTCCAGAAACAGCAGGAACCAGAACTTTCTGCACCGACATTTCCAGAATATAAAGTGGTGGTACAGCTAAACATCCCATCGAGTAGAAAGCAAAGCTTTCGGGAGTCAATTGAGATGAAAGCAGAATCATATCTACTTTTTCCAGGAAGAAACCAAGAACACCGGCAATGGAAATGGGGGCACAGTAACGCCATACATCTTTTAATTTTTCTTTATCAACTTCGAAAGTCAGGACTTTTTCTTTTTTTCCAAGATAGGCCGCAAGGGCAAGTTTAATCAAGAAGAGGACCGTAAATCCCCAGAAAGCAGCATTGATGTGTCTTGTGACATAAACTAAAGCGATGATAACAATCCCTTTAATAATTTCAAAACCGCTGTTGAATAAGCTTCCATTGATGCGTCTTCCTCTGGCAATCAGGTACTCACCATAAAAAGAGGCCGGAGCAGCGGTGATGGCCGAAAGAAGCAGAAGGATCGTTTGTGTTTCAGTAATCGAAATAACATGAGAAAGAGGGACTGAAAAAAGCAGTCCGATGACCGCACAAACTACGCTGAGAACAAAACTTAAAACCCAGGCGTGTTCAACATAGCGAAGCGAGTTTTCTTTTTTTCCAATCCAGAAATAAACGCTATAAAGCGGTCCACCGGTTAGGGAAAGAAAAGTGATCGACTGAGCATAAAGAAAGAAGATCTTGTAGATCCCGATATCAACAGGATCAAGAATACGAACCAGGACAACTGGCAAAAACAAATTGGTGATGGCCGAGACCATAGAGATGAGAAAAACCGGCCAGTGACCGGCCTTGAGCTTGTGAAGGCCAATCATGCTTCATATTCCTTGAAATAATTATTCACCATCGTTTTAACTGAATAGTGATGTTCAACCAGGCCTCGTGACTTTTGCGCCTTTTGTTGTGTTTGATAGATACGGGGAAACATTTCGTCGAACTTTTTTAAGAAGTCATCTGGGTCGTGGAGTTTAACAAGCTCCACGTGAGCGCAGTATTGT
>CAXHHE010000093.1:0-9950 GCA_964016365.1 uncultured Bacteriovorax sp.
CGCGATAACTGAGCGTCTCGTGGGCTCGGAGATGTGTATAAGAGACAGATTGTGCACTACTTAAAGGTAATCGACTTAAAAATTCTTCATTTCTCATTAAAACACATGAAAACGGTGCTGGGTTTTACCGCCGGACTTTTCCTTCTCTCTATCCTTCTTGCAACCCAGATGGGAAAAGACTTTCTTCCTAAGTTCAATGAAGGAACTGCTACGATCACCGTTTTAGCACAGCCAGGTACATCTTTAGAGGAATCCAATCGTATTGGTACAATGGCAGAACAATTGATTCTAAAATCTCCGGAAGTCACTTCTGTTTCAAGAAGAACCGGAAGGGCCGAACAAGATGAACACGCTGAAGGAGTGCACTATTCTGAGATTGATGTCGATTTCAAGCAAAACTCTGGAAGGGAGCGAGCAATTGTACTAGAAGAAATTAGAAAAAATTTGAATTCTATTGATGGTGTATTTGTCAATTTGGGTCAACCTATCTCGCACAGACTTGACCACTTACTATCAGGCGTGAGGGCGCAAATTGCTCTTAAGTTATTTGGCCCGGACTTAAACGTTCTTCGTCAAAAGGCCGCTGAAATTAACAACACCCTTCAAGATACGAAGGGGCTTGTTGACTTACAAGTTGAACAACAAGTCCTTGTCCCTCAGGTTAAAATCCAACTTTTAAGAGATGAGGCCATCAAATATGGTGTTATTTTGGGGGACCTTGCCGAGCTATTACAAAAGGCGCTACAAGGTGAAGTCGTAGGTCAAATTCTGGAAAATCAAAAAACAATTGATGTGCTCATGAAATTTGATGAAAAATCACGCTCAGACCTGGAGCTAATCAAAAAGACGCCAATTAAAATCTTACCTGATGGGACAAAGATCAAGTTAGAACAAGTGGCCGATGTTTATGAATCGACTGGTCCTAATATTATCAACCGAGAAAACTCACAGCGAAGAATCGTCATTCAGGCCAATTCAGATGGCAGAGATATGGAAAGTCTTATAAAAGAAATTAAGACAAAAATCGAAAAAGACGTTGAACTCCCTACTGGGTACTTCATTTCATATGGTGGACAATTTGAAAGTCAGCAAGAGGCAAGTAAATTAATGCTGGTCCTTTCCATTCTTTCAATTGCCGGCATTTTTTTGGTGCTTTATATGCACTTCCACTCTTCCTTCATTGCCGTTCAAATTATGTTAAATATTCCCATGGCCTTTATCGGAGGTATCATTGGTATTTACCTGACTGGTAAAATCATCTCTGTTGCCAGTCTCGTCGCTTTTGTCACTCTTTGTGGTATTGCTTCCAGAAACGGGATCATGATGCTCTCTCACTACCTTCACTTAATGAAACATGAAGGAGAATCCTTTACTGAGGAAATGGTAATCCGCGGCTCACTTGAACGACTTATCCCAGTTCTAATGACGGCCTTAACGGCCATTCTTGGATTAATACCTTTGATAATGGCGTCAGGAGAGGCCGGAAAAGAAATTCTCCACCCAGTAGCTGTTGTTATTGTCGGAGGTCTGATTAGCTCAACTTTACTTGATATTTTTGTCACGCCTACAATCTTCTATCATTTTGGTAAAAAATCGGCCTATCATTCTATTGAAAAAGATAATCAGCACAATATTTTCGAAGGAGGAAAATAATATGAAGACCTTAGTCCTTTTTCTTTTTGTTATCCTTAACTCATCAAATGTTTTTTCCCATGAAGGGCACAATAATGCTCCAGGGTCATTCAAATCGCTTCATGGCGGAACCGTACAAAATGGCAAAGAACTTAACCTGGAGTTTATTGTCAACGGAACGGAACTTACAATTTATCCAACAAGTCATGACAGTAAAGACGTTCCCGCTTCTCTTGTAAAAGTAAGCGCTATTGCAAAACCTAAAAAAGGAAAACCGTATCAAGTTATTTTAACTCCGGCCAAAGTTGGCTACAAGGCCACTTTAAATTTAGAAGGGGCCAACAGACTACCAGTCGAAATCAACACCGAAAGCAATGGAAAGATCGATAAGTTTACAGTTCAAATTGAAGAATAAGATCAGGATTACAATGAATCATAAATTCCCATTTTTTATCCTACTCGTCACAACAATCACACCATTGGCCTTTTCAGAGGACACAATTTTAGAGAGCAATCTCAATACTTTTTCTAAAAGTATTGAGATTGAACAATTAAAGAATGCCAAGAAAGTGAATCAAAGTTTATTTTACCCGGAAATCAATATTGTCACGGGAGTCGGTTCTGAGTACTCAAAAGGAGATGATGAAACGGAAAAAGGTGGGATTTTATACTTGGATACCAAAATGAATCTCTACAGAGGGATGGAGGATTATAATTCAATAGAAATAAATGAAATGAAAATCCAAAAGGCAAATTTAGAGAGAGAACTGGAATTAAACAAGACCAAAATAGAATACTTCAATTTAACTTCTGACAACGAAGTCCTTACCCAAGATATCAAACTGATTCAAAATGAATTGGAAAATAATAAATCTCAAGAAAGCATGGCCCGCAAGAAGGTCAATGCAGGCTTAACCACAGACGCTGAACTCTTAGACTTTCAAATTAAACAAGATAATTTATTAAATGAAATTTTGGCGAATGAATTAAAGATTAAAGAAAATGAGAATGCTATCAAGAACATTTTTGGTAATAAATTCTCGCTTGAAGAACTTAAGTCAAAAATCCCATTAAATGAATCTACCGAATTAAAAAAAGCTCAAATTCCTGAAAACTTAAACTTGACCCAACTATCTCAAGATGTTTCTCTTTCGGAACTCGAAATAAATAAATCGAAATCGAGCTATTTGCCGAAGATTGATCTTGAGGCCAAGGCCGGATCAATCACTCCTCAGACAAAAATGTTCAAAGACAAAACTGAACATCAAGTCGCCCTTACCCTTACGATTCCACTCTTTAGCGGCTATAGCAGCGATGCTTTCAGCCACCAAATGATTCTCGACAAGCAATTGAAAGAAAGAATATTCAAAAATTACCAGGTCAATCTCCCTTCAATCCTGGAGAACGAGGAAAAAAGAATCGAACTCAATAGACATTTATTAGCAGCAAATGAAAAAACCTTAAAAAAAGCAGAAAAATTTCAAGAGCAGACAATTTCAGAATATAAACGTGGGATTAAGAATTCGCCGGATCTAATATCGGCTTCCGACCGCATTTTTGAACTAAAAAGAAAGGCCAACGAACTAAATAATGACATAAAAAAAGCCATCTACAGCTATAATACTAATTACAGCAAATAAGGATACTGATGAAAACAATAATAATCTGCAATAATTGCCTGGGCTGTTGTGGCACAAACGAACTTAAAAAAACTGACGAGATTGAGCCTTTAAAGAGCATCAAATTAATTCAGACTAAATGTATGGGTATTTGTCCTGCTGGGAAAATAAGTACTATTATTCTAGAGGATAATGAAATTAATGAATTTGAAATCACTCCGCTTACCGTCAAGCAAATTAACGATCTGTTATAATTCATTCATTTTTTAATATTCTTATTAATATCTATTTCAGGGTCCAGCAGACTTTTGCTTGAGCAGTGCTTACTAATTAAGTCTGTTGGAACCTCTACTACAAATGAGACTTTATATTCTATTTCTTAGATACGTAATTTAGTACATTGGAATTTATACTTCCTTTATTTGATTTTTCCTTATTCACGCTCGCAGGGCCTCTTGTTGTCCTAGACTTAATCTCATCACTCTTCTTAGGATTATGACAATGATACACACCTGTACTATGATTGGTATGACAACCATAAGAGTCTGTCCCTCCAGAATGAGCAAATGAGTTGTGACTAAATACAGTTGCTGAGAACAAGAGTGTAGCAAAAAAACAGTTTAATTTTTTGATAAAAGTCTCCTTGTAAAGTAAATCAAATACAACTTTAAATCGAACTTTCCTTACTCTTAGTTTCTCATGATTAAGAAATCAGGCCGAAACAAATTTCAAAGAGAATAAAAAAATAGAAACTTAGCCAGGGCTAGGCCAAAAGTGTAGACATCAAAAGTTGTCAGGACTCAATTTGTCCAAAGACCTTAAGAACCTGATAAAACTAAAAAATAGCTATATTTTACTAATCTTGAACCGATTCTCTAATAGAATGATCCGAACAGTTTCTTACCCTCTTAAAGACATATTCGGAGTTTAATAAATGGCTAAAGAAAACAAGCAAGATCGTCTCGTGCGTTTAATGAAAGACAATGTAGCTGAACATATCATGGAGCTAAAGGCCCTTGAAGCGAATCCAAACTGTAAAGAGTTAGACATTGAACGCTGGGTACAAATGGTTCTTCGATCTTGTCTCGGCTATTCTGCAACAAACGGGTACTCTATCCGCGCTCAAGAGCAAAAAGGAAAGCATCGTCCAGATCTAGTTGTTTACAAGCAGGATAAGCCACTATTCGTTTTAGAGATTAAAAAATTAGGTTTTGATTTAAATAAATCGGACTTTAGATGTGGCAAGGTTCAGCTTCAGGAGTATCTTTTCTCTTTAGGGAAAATTCCTTATGGCTTTCTTTGCAATGGTTATGAGTGGAAGCTATATGATTTCAACAACCCAAATGGTATTATTGAGATCCTTTCTTTCGATCTGCGCAACGATGAAGATAAATTAGATACCTCTAAAAAATTCGTAGAAGATATCTGCTATGACTTTGTAGATATTCATGAGGCTTCCTATACGAACAAAGAATGGGCAGAGTTTGCAAAAGAAGCAACTGCTTTTTCTCCAGAATCGCTGTCACGAGCAATTTTATCGTCTAATGTAATTAAACTTATTTCTAAAGAAATTCGTGGAGAGCATGAATATAAAGTTTGTTCAGATGTTTTATTTCAGAAAGTTTATGATCTTTTAGCGAATGGCCTGGATGATTCTTTAAAGGATTTTAATGATGTTAAAAAGGCTGAGTTTCAGAAGTTTATTAAATCTCAGATGAAGGCATCGAGGAAAGGGAAAAAGAAATCTTCCTCGCAAAGCAATGAAGATTGTGCTCTCTCAAACATTTCACAATCTTCCAATGAGAACATTTCTATTCAAACACAACTAAAAGAAGATGAAGTCGCTTAATTTAACTAGAGAAGAGATATAGTTCAACAATGTTAAAAGATGCCTAAAACGCCAGGCTCAACAGTACACTTTAACGAGGTTAAATTTGGATACGATGTCTTTATTGGTTCCGATAATTATTATCGCTCTGGTTTTCTTAATCTGTAGAGAAATCATGTGCTGGTATTGGAAAATAAACCGAATAATTGAATTGTTAGAAGCTATTGCTGCGAAATCGCCTAATCACAGTAATATTCAAAACAATCCTTACGAAAGTAAAAGTTTAAGTGATATATAGATAATTTTTTTGAATAAATACTGTCCCTGCAAAGGCATAGCATTTGATTTTATTATGAATAAAAAAATGAAAGAATATAGCCAATACGAAAAAGATCAACATGATCTTGATCGCTATCTAAGAATGAGTCATACCAAAGAAGAAATTGGTAAGTTTTATGAAAGATATATTGGTTATCTTTTCGAAAATGAGAACTATCGTGTAACATATACAGGCATTCGCGATGAACTTGAAGATAAAGGAAGAGATTTAATTGCTAAAAAAGGAAATGAAATCTTAGTTATTCAGTGTAAAAATTGGTCTCAAAAAAATTTAATTAGAGAAAAACATATCTATCAGCTTTTTGGAACAACTTCTCATATACAACTTGAGAATCCCCAGAAAAAAGTAAACGCTATTTTTATTACAACCTCAGAGCTAAGTGCTTATGCGACACAAGCTTCAGAAGCTTTAAATGTCCAAGTTAGGATTATTCCTTTCAATAAAAATTATCCTCTTGTGAAATGCAATATAAACAAGAAAGGAAAACTTTATCATCTCCCATTTGATGATGAAGCGACATTGACAATATTGAAATCAGTCGGACGCAAGGTGAATATTTTGTAAAAACTATTGATGAAGCAATAAAACTTGGCTTTGAAAGCCCTAAGCTTGCAAGAGCCTGCAAAAAAATTGCTTGAATTAGAACTCTCATCAACAACTCATTTTCAACTTAATCAAATAATAATCGGTTGATTATAGGTTCGCAGACAAGCAAGTGGCTAAGAGCAATGACATTGTAAAAATAGAAAATGCCTCTTCAGGCTTTATACTTCTTACATCTTATCCATCATAGCTGAAACAAGATCCTTAATATTTGATTTCGTCTTATCTTTATATTTCTTCTTCAATGTTTCTTTCGTTTCTTTCTTAAACAAAATCGCTCGTGAAATTAAATCTGCAAGTGCTGGTTCATATACATAATCTTGATGGAGTTCATCGTAGGCGCAGTAACGTTCCGATATCTCCATTTTCTTTTTTTTCTCAAAGTCATATGGCCTTATTGAATACACAAAGCAAAAACATTTAAAATTGAACTGATTAAAAGTATCGCCCACAAGCTCAGAGACAGAATTTTGAATTTCTCCAGCCTTCATCTTTCCAGTATTAGATACCTTAAGAATCTCCTTCTTCGTCTTAATAAGAGCATTTACTTTAGA
The DNA here is from genome assembly GCA_964016365.1 of uncultured Bacteriovorax sp. Classification (GTDB taxonomy): domain Bacteria; phylum Bdellovibrionota; class Bacteriovoracia; order Bacteriovoracales; family Bacteriovoracaceae; genus Bacteriovorax. The sequence goes on from CAXHHE010000093.1 coordinate 6,577, forward strand.
CAACTCTTCCTTCTGGTAATCATTTAAATGATCCCAATTAATAAATTCGATAGGCACTCCACTTCTGCCACTATTTGAGATCTGTGGTATTGAAACCAGGCGAATCCCATATTCGGGAGAATTGTACACCTCATTCGTCAGCTGCCCCCTGAACAAATCTAAGAATTCAAAAAGTTTCCCTTCTTTTACTGATGACAACTTATGAAGAGCCTCATTTTGCTCCTGGGTCCTGAATGTCGAAAACTGAAGAGAATAAGCAAGGGAATGGTTGATCGTGTAAATCTCCCCAAAGTGATGTAATAAAAAATTTTCAAGATTATAAAGAGCAGATTGGCATTCTGGGAAAAAGACAGTGTCAAATGTCGAGGGATTTACGTCGCCATGAACAATTCTATTTCTAATCTTAATATGGATCTCAATATTTTTAAAAACTGCTTCTGAGAGGCCTTTGTGCTCCTTGATGCATTTAGATATATCCCAAGTTCTCCTCTCACCATCTTCATTTCGCGTGAATGTGCCATCTTTCTCTTGATAATGATAATTTAAGTTGTTTTTGAGAAAATAAGCATGCAATGCCTTTGTCCAAGCTATCATAATCAATGTTACGTAGCCTTCGCTTTTGAACTTTACGCTAGGCTTGTTATAAACCTCTACTGCAAGTAATGCTGAATGCTGAGCTTGAGAAACAAGAGACTTTACCTTTGATGACAGGAGAATTACTCTTTGAGGTTTATCGAATGTTACATCCCAAACTTTAAGCTTTGAGTCACTTTTCGTAAGAGATGATTTACATTTTCTTCGACCTACAACCTTGATAACCTTGCAATCCTCTAACTGAGAAGGAAGTTTATTCCAACTCATCGTATTGAAGGCATCATCTTCACCTTCCATCGCAATTATCTTATCAATCATCTCATTTGTCGTAATTGGCCCATATCGCAGGATATAAGCGAAACATTTAAACTGTTTATCAGAGAGAACTCCTGATCTCTTCACTCGCTCGCTATAATCAAGTCTCTTTTTATCCATTGAAATCTGTCTCGTTGAAATTTAACTCTTTAAAAAAGATTTATAAAATTCGTTCTGGTTTATAATCGTTTTTACAGGCAAAGGAACATCCACGATCATTCTTTCTAAGGCTTCAACCTCTGCTATAAAAAAATTGAATTTCTTGCAAAGCTCACTTTTCTTTTCTTGGTTTCGGATAGGATTTCCAGGCGTAGAATTCATTGATACGATATGGGACAATTCGTAAAATTTGGCTTTAACCTTTGAAAACTGCTCCTCCTCCTTATTTCCCATCATTCTAGTTGAATCTAGATTGAAAAATAAGTCATCGGCTAGATAAGGGATATGATCATACCAAGTATCATTATCTATATTTCCGCTACGATCAGAGTTCCTTTTAAAATAACTAATCACTCCCGCAATATATTCATTTTCAAGGATTCTTTCTCCAGGATTCTTTTCCACGCCCAAGTTTATAAATTTTTTCCAAATTAACTCATTAGAGTACCTTTTTCTAAAAAGCATGATAAGTAAGTAAGGCGCCATATACTTTAACACAGCCAGGATTGCAGCTACGCCTGCCAAGTAGGTTCCATATTCATCCATCTTGTCAGAAAAAAATTTAAATGGAGCAATTACTAGAACAAATAAAAAAACGAACAATATTGAAATAACTTCAAACATATGCCCTACACCTCTTTAATAATGAGGAACAATCTCTGACATTGCCCTCTAGAGTTCCTTTCGAAAATATCATTTACTCATAAGGGCTGAGTTGAATTTAGCTTCATCTGGATTTTTCAATGCTGACAGAATATTTTCTGCGACTTTATCTATAAGCTTTTGTCCCCAGAATGGATCGGTATTGTCATAATAAATCACTCTGATGTGCTTCAAATCAAACGGCACATCTACTTCATTGGCACAAATTAAAACAACTGGTTTTTCTAATGCATGCGCAAGTCCGAGTTCATAAAACACGTTCGGATTTCTTCCGGTCAAATCTGCGACTAATACTTTTGCTGTTGTTATGCCTGTCCAGATCTGATCAATAATCTTACCTGTCCCGAAGATTTCATTATCAGCTCTCAAGGGAGACAAGCCCGCTTTGTGAATTGCAGGAGCATAAACTTTCTCATAATAATCACCTATTGGTTTAGCGAAGGGCATAATCACAAAGCAAACATCCCCCGAAGAGACCTTAACCGTCTTTTCAAGCTTGATTAGTGTATCTGTTTTGTCATCGATTCCTCTTCCAAATTGCTCTGAAATATCAATTAAACGAACTTTCCCATCTTGCTCTTCACTTAGTTCCGCAGCTCGCAAAGAACTTAAAAAAATTTCTTTGAACTCTGAAACTTTAGCAGCAGGAATCTTAAAATTGTCAACAAGAGCATTATCAAAAAATTGAGCATCGGGAAGATTTTCATTTCGATAATGGTTATAAACCTCAGATATTACCGGCGCTGTAAGTACGGCTTGCCTTAACCCAGAAACTTTATCTGACCCAGACTGAGGTCTGAGAATTTTTTTAGCTAAATCCGTAGGCCTAATACGCCCGGGACTAAGCCTCTCAAGCAGACCATATTTTAATGAAGAGCTTATCTCTAAATTGTAAGGGCCTTTATTAAACTTTATTCCCAAATATGTTGCAGACTCTGCCTCCGTACACTCCTTCCCAGCATTTTGCTTAATTATGGCCTCTGGAATCCTCAACGATCTTTCTAGATTATGTCTTGGATAATTGGAGTTTAGTTGATTAGAGTTGTTCTTCTGTGCAACTTTTTTTGTAGCTTTCTTTTTCGCCATTGTGCCTTCCTCAAAAATTTAAAAACTAGTTTTATTACAAATGAATTTTTCTCCTAGCTTTGTAATTTCTCCAAGTCCTTTCTAAAGAACTGTGGCTCATCCACACACTAATGTTCTCAATCGCGTGACATTTAGATAACATTAAATCTATAAATCCTTTTCTTCCTGAGTACAAATCAACATTATCATCAAAGTACTTTTTTAGTGTTTTACATAGGGTCGTTTTAAATTTTCCACTCTCTAATATTTCAGGGTCCAGCCCAGCAGACTTTTAATTAAGCAATAATTACTGACAGGCTTATTGGTACCGATACTGGAAATTTAATCTGCACAACTCAAAAACTAACTACACTTACTTGCTCATTATTAAGTCTCAATAAAGACCTTAGGGCTACTCTCATTTTTCGATCTCTAAATTCATACAAGCTTGGATTCATCGATGAATTTTGTAAAATCTTTCTATCTATTAACTGTCTAAAAATTTGAGAAATATTGATATCCACGCCTCCAGTACTGTCTCTTATACACATCTCCGAGCCCACGAGACGCTCAGTTAT
>CAXHHE010000094.1:0-9917 GCA_964016365.1 uncultured Bacteriovorax sp.
GTAAGCATGCAGGACGGAAAATCGACAAAACTTCTTGGGGTATATAGCTTCATTGAAGTTCTAAAGACGAACTTCGTTCTAACTAAATCAAAAGGATTTTTCAGTTCTGTTTCTGTAGCGGTTGCCCGCACATGGGACTCGATGAAAAAGACTGTTGATGGATTCGTAAAATTGTTAACTAACCAGGTCTCTTTAAAATCAATCGGTGGACCTCTGGCGATTGGTAAAGTGGCCCATGACTCTTTCAACACATCGCTGTCATATTTCTTTCAGCTGATGGCGTTGATTTCAGTTAACCTTGGGGTCATTAACCTTTTCCCGATTCCTGTTCTTGATGGTGGTCACATTATGTTTATCGCCCTTGAGATTATTAACCGTGGGCCGCTTTCAAGAAGAAAGATGGAAATTGCTCAACAAGTGGGACTATCGGTGCTTTTAATGTTAATGGTTGGTGCAATCTTTAATGATGTGACCAGGTTCTTCTAATGCATTCTTTATATGTGGACAGTACTTCCGGGCTGGTAATCGGCCTTCTCGATGAAAACTTTAAGTGGATTGAGTATCAAGACACTAGAGAGAAAAAACCGTCGGAAGTCATCCATATAGAGATTTATAATCTCATCAATAAGTACAAACTTAATTTAAAAGACATGAATTTCTTTTTCTCAGCTGGTCCTGGTTCTTATACCGGGATGAGGCTGGGAGAAGGGATAGCTCAGGTGCTTGCCTGGGATGATAAGAAAGTGTTTTCTTTCCTTCACTTCGATGCTCCAAGGCTTGCAGGTGTGGAGAAAGGTTATTGGGTGACGAATGCCTTTAAAGGGCAAGTGTTCATCTATAACTGGGACTCAAAATCTAATCTGGCGGAAAAATCACTGGTAAATGCCGCTGAGTACACGATTGTTGATCCTGCTTTAGGATATACGCTTGCCGATGATGGGAAAAACTTTGTTGGATTAAAAACGACAAAAGAATTGATTCATCAATCGTCTGAAAAAATCTTTTCAAAAGTTTTCAAAGATAAAATGAGAGAAGCTCCATACTATTTTAGAACTCTGGATGAGGAGTTCAAATAGATGTTGAAGTCTTATCTTCCACCTCGATTTAATACACTGGCCATCGTGTTATTCGTTATGCTTTGGCTTTTTAGTTTCTATAAAATCCTGGGCGTTTTACTTCTGGCCTACATTGTTCTGTATGTCTCTTTAAGAAGAAGCAGAAATGACTTCCGCGATGATCCTGTTGTTACCAAAGGGGTGATTTTTTCTCCGTCTAACGGGAAGGTCGTTCATATTGAGCACAATGTTTCGCACGGGATGTACGGCGATCAATTAATCGAGATCCAAATTATGATTCCATGGTGGAAAGAGATGGGAATTAACCTTCCTCTTTCTTCTGAAGTGAAGATGCTTCACGTCCTAAAAGGACAATCTTTTCTAAGAACTCATGTGGCCTCTGAAGTGATCGGGACGAAAGAAGGAAAAGGTGTGAGCCTTGCCCTGGACAATCGTGGTGAGCACAATGTTTCGCACGGGATGTACGGCGATCAATTAATCGAGATCCAAATTATGATTCCATGGTGGAAAGAGATGGGAATTAACCTTCCTCTTTCTTCTGAAGTGAAGATGCTTCACGTCCTAAAAGGACAATCTTTTCTAAGAACTCATGTGGCCTCTGAAGTGATCGGGACGAAAGAAGGAAAAGGTGTGAGCCTTGCCCTGGACAATCGTGGTGAGACAGTCGGCCTCACTTTTTTTAAGTGCAAACTTGGTTTGTGGCCTGAATTAATGGTCATGCCAGGAGATCGCGGTGGAAGAAGGGTGAATATTGGATACTTTCCCTTTGGTGGAACAGTGATGCTTTATTTACCAAAAAAATATGAGATACTAGTTAAAACAAATGATGAGATTACATGCGGTGAGACAATTATCGCAGTAATTCCTGACCACGCTTAAAGGTTATTATAAATGCTAAATACTCCGCGCAGGCTCGCTTTTTTTCTTCCTAACACGTTCACAGCACTAAATATGGCCTGTGGTTTTTTCTCGATCATTCTTGGATGGAAAGGAGAGTTCTACCAAGCTTCAATGATTTTAGTTTTAGGTGCTATCTTTGATTCAGTTGATGGAAGAGTTGCGCGTATGACTGGAACTCAGTCTGCTTTTGGTGAGCAATTCGATTCTATCTCAGATGTAGTGTCGTTCGGTGTGGCCCCGGCCTTTCTTGTTTACAATAAATTCTTCAACGATCTTGGCCGTATTGGCTTGATCACTTCTTTTATTTTCCTTCTATGTGGAGCTTTAAGACTTGCTCGCTTCAATGCCAACATTGATAAAGTAAGTTCTGAATATTTTCAGGGTCTGCCGATTCCAAGTGGAGCGCTGGCCATGGTTGGGCTTACACTGTTCTCATCAGTTGTTCCAGAGATCATGGATTTCCGTCCATTGATTATCGGTTATGTTCTTTTTTATTCTTTCCTGATGATTTCAAACATTCCATTTAACTCATTCAAGAAATCGGAGTGGGTTCGAAAGCACAAGAAGAGAGTTCTCTTTATTATTTTCTCAATCATCATCCTGACTTTTTTATATGAAGAAATCATGATTGGTGGAGTAATTTTAGTTTATGTTCTTGGCTCCCTTGCTTATTTCTTTAAGAACAAAGGTGCTATGGAAGACATGTTCAACTGGAAGAGTGAGCATGATGACGACGATCACGTCGACTAAAAAAATTTAAAAGATACTTATGTAGGAGTATTGATATGCCTGGAAGGAATCTAGCTTTTCTTATCACTCTAGCTCTATTATCAGCGCCATTACACGCTACTGATTTACGTCAGAATGTTTCTGAAGATGGAAATGTTGAAGACGTTTTAGGGGCGAGTACAGCTTCTGGGAACAGTCCTTTTCTGGTCGATGGTGAATCATCTGACAATGTTGAAAAATCAAAAGCACAAGGTGAAGACTACATTTTTAACCACGGAGTTAAAGAAGTCAGTGACAAGGTTACACCGAAGAAAAAGTATGAAGATTTTGGTTATACGCTTCCTGGTACATATGAAAAACAGGAAAACTATATTGAGTTGGATAAGCTTAAGATGGCCAAGGATTTCAGAAAAGCTTCAACTGGTGGTTTGAATATCTCGTTTATTAAGAACAACTTTGATTATCAATCTCCAAACGACATTATCAATCAGACAGTGGGGACAGGTTATAAAAGCGTTAAAGGTGGGTCAATTTTTGTTCGCCACGATTCTTATGTTTTTAAGACAGCTGCACTTAATGGGTATTGGTCTTTTGGTGCAGGTATTGGTTACAACTCAGGTAAAGGTCTTTTTGTTAATGGAAATAGAAGTGATACGACGATCAATCTTTGGGAACTTCCTATTGATGCCGGACTTGGATTAGAGATTCCTGTCTATACGTGGTTTAAAATGGCAGGAACTGCTGGCCCAAGTGTGCTGGGGTTAATGCAAAACAGATCAGACATTCAGCGCGGAGAGAAAGGAAAGAGAAAGATTCAATACAGTCCGGGATACTTTGCCAACGCTCAACTTAAGATTAACCTTTCAGGATTTAACGAAGAGACAGCATACGATCTATTTACCTCTAGCCAAATCACGAATTTATTTCTAAACCTTGAAGTCCGTCATCAAAACTATGCAAATTTCCAGGACGACATCAAGATTTCGGGGACGTCGTTTGGTGTGGGTTTTACGTTTGAATATTTATAAGATCACTGTTCAATATAAAGGCACGAACTATCTAGGGTTCCAGGTTCAGCCTTCGGGAAAAACGATTCAGGGAGAAATCAATTCTGCCTTGAGGATTCTTTCTAAGTCAGATGAAATTAAATCGGTGGGGTCAGGGAGAACGGATTCGGGCGTGCATGCTTTTGGACAGGTTGTGCGTATTGAAATCCCGGTTGATATTCCTGTGGCCAGTCTTCCAAAAGCGATGAATTCAAATCTTCCGGAAGACATACGCGTGATCGCGGCCGAAGCGGTGACTGAGCACTTTCATCCGATCTTTAGTGCTAAATCAAAAGAATATAATTATGTTTTTGCGACTGAAGAAAATATCTCTCCGTTTGCCAGAGAGCTTGTGACTTATTTTCCATTTCAGCTCAACATTGAGACCATGAAAAAAGGCTGCCAACTTTTTTGCGGCGAGCATGATTTTGTGAATTTCCAGTGTGTGGGGACGGAAGTTGAGAGCACTGTGCGTAAAATTATCTCATGTGAGCTAGTGCGCTTAGAGTCAACAGGGCATTGGGCCCACCTCGTTGGCGAGTATTATGTCTTAAAAGTGACTGGAACCGGCTTTCTTAAGCAGATGGTGCGCCTGATGATGGGAGCACTTATCAGCCTTGGCCGAGGGAAAATCACACTGGAAGATCTTGAAAAATCACTCAAAACGCCTCTACCTAATCGCCTGGGGCCAACAGCTCCGCCGCAGGGTCTTTACCTCAAAGAAGTGCACTATTAAAGTCCACTAAATTCACCGCGTTTTCATTGGGGAAAAGTTGTCTTTACTCTTTACAATTAGGGCCCTCTCAAATACTTTTGGAGAACTATTTTTAAGCGAGGATTTTTATGTCTTACACAGTAAAAAGCGTCAACGGATGCACAAAAAAACTTGAGTTCAATTTCGCAACTCTAGACCTATCAAAAGAAATTAAGGCCGCAGTTGTTAGAAAACAAGCGACAACAAACATTAAAGGATTCAGAAAAGGTAAAGCTCCACTTTCAATGGTAGAGCAAGTATACGGACCACAAATCGAATCAGATGCACTAAACCAATTCGTGCAATCTCAACTTTTCGAAGCTGTTAACAAAGAAAAACTAAAAACTGTTGGTTACCCAGCATTCGAAAACGTAAAGTACGATGCAGGTAAATCAGTTTCTTTCGACGCTGTAGTTGAAATCTTCCCGGAAATTAAACTTGCCGATTACTCTTCATACTCTTTCAAAAAAGACAGTGTTGAAGTGTCTAACGAAGACATGGAAAAACTAACAAAGAACTACCTTGGTTCAAAAGCAGAAATGACTGAAGTAACAGATGCTAAGCATGCTCTTAAGAAAGGTGACTTCGCAGTATTTAACTTCGAAGGTGTTAAAGCTGACGGATCAAGACCAGAAAACATGAAAGGTTCAGAATACCTTCTTGAAATCGGTTCAGGGCAGTTTATCCCAGGATTCGAAGACGGAATGATCGGACTTAAGAAAGGTGATAAAAAAGACATCAACCTTACTTTCCCAGCTGATTACCACGCAACTGACCTTCAAAACGCAAAAGTAAAATTCGAAGTTGAGCTTCTTGAAATCAAAGAAAAGAAATACCCAACTCTTAACGATGAACTAGCAAAAGAATTCGGATACGAGTCAGTTGCTGATTTCAACGAGATGAATAAGAAGAACCTAGTAGCTCAAAAAGAAAGACAAGCTCTAGAAAAACTTCACCAAGAAATCCTGGAAAAACTTGTTAAAGAAAACAAGTTCGACGTTCCAGCGACTCTTGTTCAAAACCAAGAAAAATATCTTCAAGAAGATCTAGCTAAGAACCTTAAGGCTCAAGGCTTCAATGATGATATGGTAGGTGAGTACTTCGAAAGATGGAAAGGCGATATCAACACTAAAGCTGATTTCCAGGTAAGATCAGGTCTTGTTCTAGATCACCTAGCTCAAGAGTTTAAGATTGAAACTTCTGAAGCTGATTTCAACAAGAAACTTGAAGAAAGTGCTGCTCAAGCAGGAATCGATCTAGAGACAGTTAAAAAGTACTACGCTGGGAATGCGCAAATTAAGAACAATCTTATGTACGCTATCCGTGAAGAAAAAACTTTCGACGCTCTTAAGAAGAAACTTAAAATTTCATAATTGTTAAAATAAAAAAGGCTCCGAAAGGAGCCTTTTTTTTGGTCTTTTAAATGTCGCTTATGATTTGAACTGAGTGATGTTTTCCATTAAGCTTGCGATCTTCTCACCAAGCTCTTTTTCATTCTGTATAACTTCAGCTCTTACGTTTTCAGGAGCATTCTTCATGAAGTTTTCATTCTTCATTTTTGCTTCGTATTTAGCGTAATCAGCTTTTGTTTTTGTCAGTTCTTTTTCAAGGCGAGAAATCTGCTCTGTCAGGTCAATAACGCCGTCTAGAGGCAGGAAGATTTCCGTGTGAGTGAGAACGTTAACGATCGACTTGTTAGGGCGGTTAAGCTCCTTATTGCCAACTTTAAGATCTTTTACACGTGCCAGTTCCTGGAAGTTAATGAAGTTATTTCTGAAATAATTGATCAGGTCCTGATTATCGGTGAATAACTCAACGTTAACTTCGTCTTTAGGTTTAATGTTTACACTAGCGCGAAGATTTCTAATCGCCGTAGTAACTTCAACGAACTTATTCATTTGATCCTGGTCTTCTTTGAATTCAAGAGCAGCATCGTATTCCGGGTATTCCTGAGCAATGAGCAGGTCTTCATTAGCTTCTTTTAAGTATGACCAAAGCTCTTCAGTGATGAATGGAGTCAGTGGGTGCATCAGGGCCAGGATTTTTCTGAAAGCAAACTTTAATACCGAAACTCTACGTGCTTTTGCAGCCTCATCAGTGCCGTTTAAAATGTTTTTCGAAAGCTCGATAAACCATGAACAGTACTTATCGTAAACGAATGAATAAATGGCCGCTGAAGCGTCGTCATAGCGGTAAACTTCCATCGACTCGTTCATTAATTTAGCAGTTGTATTGAGCTCTGCTAAAATCCATCTTTCATGGTGGTCGAGTTTCGACATGTCAGTGATCTTTGCCGATCCAGTCTGAAGGTGAGGGTAGATAAAGCGGAAAGCGTTCCAAACTTTGTTAATAAAGTTTCTGTACCCACCGATTCTATCCGGGTCCAGGTTGATATTGCGGTTGTATCCAGAACCAGCTGCCAGAGTGAATCTGAAAGCGTCTGTTCCGTACTGAGCAATCATATCAAATGGGTCAATCCCGTTGCCAAGGGACTTAGACATTTTTCTTCCCAGTTTATCGCGAACGATAGCGTGGATATAAGTGTCTTTAAATGGAACCTGGTTTTGAGTCTGAAGAGACATCATCATCATGCGGGCAACCCAGAAGAAGATAATATCGTATCCAGTAATTAAAACTGAAGTCGGGAAGAAGGTAGAGAATTTTCGATCTTCCATCGCTTTTGGATCAGGCCATCCTAATGTCGACATCGGCCATAGTCCTGATGAGAACCATGTATCTAAAACGTCAGGGTCCTGGTGAACATTTTTAGACTTACAAGTTGGGCATTCAGTTTCATCGTGCTCACTTGCCCACTGGTGATTGTTGTCACAGTAGAAAACTGGAATCTGATGTCCCCACCAAAGTTGGCGTGAGATACACCAGTCTTTAGGGTTTCTAAGCCAAGAGTAATAAGTGTTTTCCCATTCTTTTGGATAGAATTTCATGTTGCCGTTTTCAACAGCTTCAACTGCACGACGGCTCATGTCTGTAACATTAACGAACCATTGTTTTGAGATCATCGGCTCGATTGGAACACCTGAGCGCTCACCGTGACCAACCGGGTGCATGTGCGGTTTTTTATCTAATAAAAGCCCAAGCTCTTCTAGTTTTTTAGAAACAACGTTACGAGCAACTTTCGCTGCCAGACCTTTAAACTCCAGACCTTCTTCATTCATCGTTCCGTCTTTATTGAGAATGTTGATGATTGGAAGGTTGTGGCGTTTTCCGATTTCAAAGTCGTTGAAGTCGTGACCTGGGGTTACTTTTAAGCATCCAGTTCCTTTTTCTAAATCAACGTGCTCATCACCAATTATTGGAACTTCGCGGTTACATAGTGGAACAATCGCTGTTTTTCCAATTAAGTGTTTAAAGCGCTCGTCATTTGGGTTAACAGCAACAGCAGTATCACCAAAAAGAGTTTCTGGTCTTGTCGTTGCTACTTCAAGGAAATCTTCCGTTCCCTTGATTGCGTACTTAATGTGAAAGAAGTTACCTTGAACATCTTTGTGCTCTACTTCAGCATCAGAAACCGCTGATTGTAGCATCGGGTCCCAGTTAACGATGTAGTCAGACTGATAAATCATTTTCTGGTTGTACATATCAACGAAGAATTTCTTTACTGCTTTATTTGGAATCGGATCAAGTGTGAACGTTAGGTAATCCCAGTCACAGCTTGTTCCCATTGCTCTTTGCTGGTTAAGAATATGGCTTCCGTATTCTTCTTTCCATGCCCAGATCTTCTTAACGAATTCTTCGCGAGTGAAGTCGCGACGAGTTTTCTTTTCTTGTTCGAAAACCATTTTTTCAACTACTGACTGAGTTGAGATCCCAGCGTGGTCTAATCCAGGAAGAAGAAGAGTTTCAAACCCTTTCATTCTTTTAAAACGGATTAAAGAGTCCTGAGTTGTGATATCCAGGGCGTGACCAGCGTGAAGCTTACCAGTTACGTTTGGTGGTGGAACGATAATACAGAAAGGTTTGTTGGCCTTTCCTTTTTTTGGTTTAAAGTATTTTCCGTCTTCCCACGTTTTGTACCATTTAGTTTCAACGTCAGCGGGAGAGTAGGTTGTTGCTAATTCTGTTGTATTTGTTGTCATAATTAAGCCTTCATTATTTTTAACATTTCTTCCAGATCAGTGATCTTGAAAGTGTGTTGTTCTTTTGTTGCGAGATTCTTTAATTGAATCTCTCCTTTTGCCATTTCATCACTTCCCATCAGGGTGACGAACTTGACTCCCTTTTTCTCAGCAGTCGGGAAGACTTTCTTAAACTTCAGCGCCTCTAAACTTGTGACGACTTTAAGACCTTTTTTTCTCATCGCTTTGGCTAGATTCATTGAAGCTTCAAGTCCGTTTTCTTCCTGGAAAGTGACCAGGACATCGTTTGTTGGATTGTCCAGGTTTGGAAGAAGGCCATGCACGGTCAGGAAGTCTTCCAGCGTGACGTCACCTAAACCAAAACCGACACCAGGAAGTGGGTCTTCGTTAAAAATTTGAAGCAGGTTCGCAAAGGCCCCTCCACCACAAAGAGCGCGGCGGTTGTCCGGATGTTTGTCGAACATTTCAAAGACGATTCCTGTGTAGTAATCCAGGCCTCTGACGATGCTTGGGTCGTACACTAAGTATTCGTTTAAGCCGTTTGCATCTGTGAGTTTAATAAACTCAGCAAAAGCAGCGGCGATTTCGTTTTCGTTATGCTTTTTTAAGAAGCTATCCACATCAGCAAAAGTTTTTAATTGTAGATAACTGTAAAAAATATTTTCGGCTTCTGGAGTTAACCCAACTTCACCAACCATTTTTTTAACAGCTTCTTCATTTACCTTTTTTGATTTATCGGCAATTTTATAAAGACGGTACGTTTGTTTTTCGTCCGCTTTCATCATGCGCTTAAAGACAGCGTCGACAATCGCGCGGTCATTTAAAACGATTTCAAAGTGCTTATTAGTTGCTCCATAGCTTTCGAATAACTCGATAGCGACTTGAAGGATTTCAACTTCACCAGTTCTTCCTGGAGCTCCAAAGATATCGCAGTTTAATTGCCAGAACTCACGCATTCTTCCGCGCTGAGGTTTTTCATATCTCATCATTCTTGGAATTGAGAACCAACGAAGAGGTTTACTAGACTCGCGGTGAACTTGAGCAACCATACGAGCAACTGTTGGAGTCATCTCTGGACGGATGGCCACATGTCTTTCACCGCGATCAGTGAAAGAGTAAATCTGTTCATTGATTAACTCTTCGCCAGACTTTGCCAGGTAAAGATCGACTTCTTCTAGAAGTGGACCTTCGTAAGATTCATAACCGAAGCTTTCTGCTGTTTTAGTCATGACTGAGAAAAGATAATCCTGCACCCTTTTAGACTTTGGGAAAAAGTCACGGGTTCCGCGGTAGGGCTGTTTATTAAGCGCCATTG
>CAXHHE010000095.1:0-9906 GCA_964016365.1 uncultured Bacteriovorax sp.
GGTTTTTAACTCTGGATAAGTGAGAGATAAAATCGTTATAAAATCTAAAACATCATTGCCCGAAATATTTTCAACTGGGTTGTCTGGACAAATTTCCGCCAAACCTAAGAATGGGACACTCTCAGGGCAATACGATCTTTGTTTGAAGCGGGAAGGATTTGATCCCATGATCTGCATCCATTGCATCTGAGTGATGGGAGAGGCCATGAGTTGAAACTCTGCTTTATTTTCGTAAGTAAATTCAGTTTCATCAGGGAAATGGCCAGGCTGAAGCTTATTAGAACCTAAGATATTTTTCCCTTTTGGGATTTTAACCCACTCCACTTTCCATTGATTTTTCTCATTCCAATACTCTGTTGATAAGATGTCTCTCAAAATGGGATTACCAGCGATCTGAGTTTTAGTGAAAGTGATGTTTTCTTTTTTAGAGAAGTCTTGAATCATTTTTTCAACAATAGCATTGAATTTTTTTCTCCACGCTGGAAAATCTTTGCGCGCCGAAATTCCTTCTTGAAGATCTTTTTCTTGGTCACTCCATGCTTTAGATTCAGTTACTGTTAAACTGGAATCAGCAGCGAATGTCTTGACTCGCTCAAGTGCTTCTCTGGCGTTTAGCCATTGAAGGTTGGCAAGCCCCATGCGGTAGCTTTTATGATCTGGCCTATAGATTGGATTATCTCTTTTGATGATCGCTTCAAACTCAGAAGGAATCATTAAAGCGTGACTTAATTGTGTAATGAAGACGGATTTTAATTTCGAGTGCGACTTTTTACTCTCACACATGATGAAGTTAGCACTCTTGCCTTTTAGTTCAAATGAGCAAAGCTCATCAGACTTTGCGACTTGAGAAAAAAGGGTGAGACCGACAATAAGAGAGAATAAGCTGTATTTTGTTGTGTTCATTCCTTAAATCTAATTGATTTAAGAAATGAACACAATGAATTTTCTTTTGGTGAAATGCGTGTCTAACCGCTCAGTTTTTCAGAAAGCTTCATTGCCAGATTTGGCGAAGCATACTTTAAAAAAGTGATCGGGTTAATGATCTTATCGAAGTGTTTTGACGACTTTGAGAAGAAGTATGAAGACACGTCTGAATCTTTTAAGAAGATCGTGTGTCCTTTATTTGAAAACTTTCTCGAGATAAATTCTGAATCAAGGAAACAGACTTCTCTGATCATAAAGTTTTTAGCAACGTAAATGATAATGCAGTAATCAGAAAGCTCCACTAGAGTCTTTTTGATTTTTACACCTTTTGGAGAAGAAGCGTCACTCCACTCCACTTGAATCTCAACTCTTTTTCCATCTTCCATCACGAAATCAAAACCTCTTTGCGATGTCGACTTCACTTGTTTTAGGCCGAAGATACATTTGGCGTACCACTCACCTAATTGAGTTGGAAGATTTTTTCCGTTTAGAAGAATTTGTTCCGCTGCCAGCACTTCATAAGCGCGGTTAACGATTCCAATTTGATCGAGAATCATTTTGTTGTTGGGAACATAGACGATGGAAATCTTCTTTGCATCTTTACGTAAAAGCTTTTTAGAGAATTGCTTTTCATACCAGATGGAGAAGTTTTCATTGCTTGAAAGCTCATAAGAGTCATAAACAAAGCCCACTCGCAGAAGCGAGTGGATGTCTTTGCATTCGGGCAATTTTTTTTGAATGTATTTTAGAGGGGCGAATTCCTTGCGGTCTTCGCTCATGACAAAGTATTCATCTTTGTCATAGTCACTACTCCCATGAGTAGATGACGAGAAGAGTTTAATCTCTTCACTTAGTTTTTGAATGTCCATTTAGCGCTCAATTTTTAAAAGTATAATCCCTATTAGTGTACCACTAAGTGGATCAAACATTCAATTGAGATAAGTCCTCTTTGAAATTCAGGATTGACTGCGCAATTCCCGCATTTTTAACCAGTTGTTGCTGGACATAAAACCTAAAGTCGACTTTTTTGCTCTGGTAATAATCCTTATCCTCTTGCGATTGAGCTGTTTTCGACGCAATCACTGCTTCGCATGCACCTTCAAGAAGTAGCCATGCACCAATTAAGTTCGCAGAGAAATTTAAGAAGTTCATTGAATGGAAAAGGATTGTGTCGAACTTATTTGCTTTTGCTAGAGCTCCAAACTGCGCCAGGATCTCTTGCGCCTTTTGCAGATTCTTTCCTAGCGTGGCCAACTCGTCAGCAAACTCCTGAGCTTCTGGACGCGCCATTGTCTTCTGGATCTTTGCTCCAATTCCCATAAATGTTTTAGCGTTGTCTTTTAAAACTTTTCTCATGACGAAGTACATCGCCTGAATAGCGTTTGTCCCTTCGTAGATTGAAGCAATTTTTAGATCGCGGGCGAATTGTTCGATTCCGTACTCTGAACAGAATCCATATCCACCGTGAGTCTGGATAGCATCAACTGCTACCTGGAAGCCTTCATCTGAGCAGTACGATTTACAAATTGGAGTTAAAAATGCGATTTCATCTTCAGCTGCTTTATCTCCATGGTGAGCGCGGTCAAACTGATCACCTGTATAAAGGATCAAACTTCTCATTGAGCGGGCCATTGATCTCATTTTTAGAAGTGTTCTTTTAACATCCGGGTGATTCACAATCTCTTTTCCAAATTGCGATCTCTCACGTGCGTATTGTTCTGTTAGCATATAAACCAGGTTGGCCTGCGCTTCACCTTGAACACCACATAGAAGTCTAGCTTCGTTCATAAGAATGAACATGTTGATCATCCCTTCGAACTCTTTACCGATTAAGTAACCTTCACAGTTACCTTGGGCCCCGAAAGTCATTTCACATGTCGCTTGACCGTGGATACCCATTTTTTCTTCAATCTTTGTACACACTACATCGTTTGGAGTTCCATCAAGGCGAATTTTTGGAACGATAAAAAGTGAAAGACCTTTTGTTCCAGCTGGAGCTCCTGGAGTTTTTGCCAGAACTAAATGGATGATGTTTTCGTAGAAATCGTTATCCCCTGAAGAGATAAAAATTTTGATACCTTTCATTTTATAAGCGCCATTGCCATTTGGAGTTGCTGTAGTGATAACTGCACCAACATCACTTCCAGCTCCTGGCTCAGTTAAGCACATTGTCCCACCCCATAATCCTGAGATCATGTTTGGCACGTATGTATCTTTTTGTTCTTGAGTCCCTACTTTTAGGATGACATCCATGGCCCCACGAGAAAGCCCCGGGTACATAGAGAATGAAACGTTTGCTCCGTTCATGATCGACTGACAAACAAGAGACACAGTGTGAGGAACTGGCATACCACCAATTTCTTCCGGGTATCCAATTGCGTGCCATCCGTTTTCATGGTATTTTTTCATTCCTTCTTTGAATGATTGTGGAGCTGTTACTTTTCCGTTAGCTAGCTTCACCCCTTCGTGATCCCCAATTGTTCTACTTGGGTAAACTTCCTTTTCAATGAATTTGTTACACTCATTGATGATATCTTTCATATCGTTTTCACCAACACCACTGTTTTGGATTTTAAGCATGTTGAAAAGGTTGAAGTGAATATCTTTAAGATCTGTTTTGAATTGAGCCACGTTAAACCTTCCTTGATTTAATTAATTTGAAGTCCTTTTATTATAAATCAAACCACATAAAATAAAAGAGAGGACCCTTTCGGGTCCCCTATTTTTTATTTTGTAGTGATTTGGTCTGATATTAGTAAGCTCTGATAAGGAAATCAGATCCAGAAGTTGTCTGGTATGCTGACGGGTTAGCCTGGATTGGGTATCGCGTATCGATTACATAAACCCCAGCAGATGTTTGAATGTAGTAAACGTTACCACCAGAAACTGCCGTCATCGTAACGTTTGTTGCAGAATTCAACAAACTGATTAAGCTTGATTGTTTTGTTGATACATTTACAGAACTATGAACCACTGGTTGCGAGTAATTGTAAACATAAACAAGTCCTGGTTTAGAAGCTGTCAACTGATTCCACGTTTGTGAATTAGATGAGTTTGAGTAAGTTGTGTAACACCAAGAAATCAATCCATACAATTTTGAATCACATGTTTGGTTAGCTGAGTTTGCCCCAATAACCCCATTTCCGAAATTTGTGCTTGGGTTGTTAATTTGCGCAATCAATGCCTGCGCATAAGTTTGAGCTTGAGTGTTACCAGAAAGGTATGGGTTCGAATAATTCAGCGTTGAATTTGTAGACGAAACCTTATTGTCCTTTCCACATGAAACCAATGAAGCCAAAACGATCATAGATATTAATAATTTTTTCATAACGTCCTCCCTAAAGGCGTATTGAGTATAGTTTCTTAGAAACCATTTGGTTTATATTAGAGCAACAGTCATGCCAAACAGCGGCCTATGGATTTACAGGGGTTAGCTAAGGGGGGTGTATGCTGTGTGAACATTCTACAAACACCTGTCTAAAAATTAGTCAATTTTTTAGACACTATTCAGGGGATTACAGAGGAGGATGTCTATATTTTAGCTAGTGATGTTTAATCAAAGATTTGGGTCTTTTCTTAGGTTTTATGAGGTTGAATAGTTTTTAAGCTATTTTTTTAACCTATATAAGGATGATTTTGATTACCCGATTGCCGGAGGAATCAAAAATAAAATCGCCGATCCTAAAGTTAAGGAAAGGGCCCAGGATGTTCTGGAGAAATTCTTTGAAGCTGACTATGTAATCAGAATCGTTACATCATTAGACACACTAAAGTCTAAAGACATCCCTGAAGATGCTAATTGGGATACGATTGGAACTTATTACTAAACCTGGCGTTTAAAGAAGAGAATCTTTAATCCCTCTTCAGGGTTTACTTCCATATCGCTGAAGCTCGCGTACATTTTATTCTGGAAGATAAACTCCGGTGCATGCTCTTTAAAGGCGTTTAAAAGAAAATCACTCCCGAGATATGGCGAATTCAAACAGGCCATAATAACCGCATCCTCGCTGACCATTTCCGGCAGGCGGCGGATAATCTTATGATAGTCTCTTTCCACTTTAAAACTCAGACCCTGGTTTGTCGGCGGATCAATAATCACAATATCGTAAGGCCCTCTTTTTGAAATCACTCCCAGCGATTTCATAATGTCATAGTGAAAAAACTTGGTCTTTCTGCCGTCGATCTCAATGCCGTTTAAACGGTGGTTTTTCTCCCCTATGTTGAGTGCGGGCTGACTCATATCCACATTGGCCACGGCCGATGCCTGGCCGCTAAAAGCGGCAACAGAGAGTGAGCAGGTATAAGAAAAAAGATTGAGCACGCGTTTATTTTGCGAGTGTTGTCTCAGCCACTCTCTCCCTAATCCCATATCCAAAAAAAATCCGGTGTTCTGAGGGTTTTTAAGATTGAGTGAGTATCTCTCTCCCTTTTCCACAGCAAAAGCTTCAGCTGGCATTTCCCCTTTTAAAACTTCAACGTTGTCATTTTTCAAATGGCGCTTTTGTAAAACAATAGATTCAAATGAAAGTTCTGGAATAGAAAGTAAGAGATCAACTAAGGCCGATTTCTCATTGGATTCAATTTCTTTGTAGGTTGTAATTAAGATTGTTGGTGGAAAAAAATCGATGGAAAGATGCTCATGCCCTTCCCATTTTTTCCCTCTTCCATGGAAAAGCCTGGCACATTCCCCACTTTGAGGAATGTGCTCTTTGATGACATTAAGCAGTTGGTGCATTCGTCTGCGCTTTTCCGCCAAAAAGTTTATAGCGGATAAAGAAAGTTAAAAGCACACCAATCACTAACCCGATAATTTGGGCAAGGATAAGTTTCTGCATAGAGTACTGAGTTGCAGGTTCACAGTTAACACCAAAACTCACTGGAGGAGTTAAAAGCACTCCAATCATTTTCGGCCCAAGCCATGTCATAACCGCAAGACCAACAAGACCACCGATAAAAGCAATGTTTAGATTCTTGTGAAAGTTTTTCATTTAATGGGCTCCTTAGTATGAATCCACGTCACTTCGTGTTTATTACATGAAAGATGAACAACGCGAGAATTAGGGATCGCTTTGAACTTAAACATTGTTTCAAAGTCCGTCGGTTGTTGAAACTTAATCGTACACGCAAAGTTGTCGACAAGTCCCGACTCACGCCAGCGATTCACCAGTTCTAAAAGTTTATCCGGGTAACAAATGATATCTGAGAAAAACCAATCTAGTTTTCCTACGTGTTGAGGTCTTAAACCAAAAGCACTTTCTTGTTTAAATTCAATATTAGGCAGGGCCGCAATCTTCGGGTCAAGCGGAGCTTTATCAACACTCACGACATTCGTCCCTACTGTTTGCAGAACCCAAGTCCATCCACCAGGACAACTTCCAACGTCAATCGTCTTCATTCCTGGGTCTGGTTTATAACCGTACAATGTAAAGAGCTCCCACAACTTTAAATAAGCGCGTGAAGGAGGATTGATTTTATCTTCATTAAAATGAATTTCTCCAAAAGGCAGCGGACAAGTCGTCTCGGGAGAAATAATGATTTCAGCATCTGAAAGAAGGGCAAAAACGCCAATCGGAGTCTTAGGGATTTCTTCCAGAAAGTCGTAGCGTTTAATTTTCGCCTTAGGAACTTTATCCAGGATTAATTCAGCTCTGCGGTGATTGTTGAGCGAGAAGTGACTCCATCTGCGAGCGCGGGCCTTAAGAAGTTCTGCGGCGTGAGAAATTGAGGTGTACGGCAGGATTTCGACTTTTAACCAGGTATCCTGAGCAAAGACCACGTCTTGCGCCTCTCCCTTACAAAGCACTAATCTGCCATGTTGCGAGAGGATTTCAATACCCATTAGCCCAAGTTCGGTTTTTAAGTCCGTCTCGAAGCCCTCCGGGGCTAAATATCCGGTGATTGTCTGTTCTAAATTGCTTTGACCCATACGTACTAAAATTGATACCATAGGGGCGTAAACTTGGGAATCAAAAGAGCTAACAAAAAGCGAAAAAGAAAAGAGCACATGGCCAAAAAAATCAACGGACTAATGACAAAGGAAATGAGGATTTACGGAGAAAACGCCTGCCTGGCCGTTTTCAAAAATCGTCCTCAGGATATTATTCAACTATTTTTGACTAAGGAAATGATGAAAAGGTTTCCTCACGTCACAAAATACTGCGCTCAAAACAAGAAGGCTTACCATATCGTCGAGCGCACAGAGCTGGAGAAAATGACCAAGGCCACTCACCATGAAGACATCTGCATGTTGATTAAAGAGGCCCCGTCAAAATCACTGGAAGCGTATCTTTCCTTAAAACCGGAAAATGCCGTTATCATCGCTTTGGAAAATGTTTCTAATCCACACAACATCGGGGCCATCCTGAGAAATGCCGCTCACTTTGGAGCAACAGGAATCATCGTTCCTGATAAAAAAATTGCCGACTCTGCTTCGGCCATCAGAACTTCTGAAGGAGGATCTGAATTTGTCGATGTTTTTGAAGCTAAAGACTTTAAGAAGGCACTTGCCCTTCTGGCAAAAAATAAATTCCAAATTATCACAACCTCTTCACACGCCAAGGCGAGCCTTTACGATGTGAAATGGGAAAAGAAAGTTGTGATCGTTTTTGGAGAGGAAGCTGAAGGTTTAAGTAAAGACCTTCTCGCTGTTGGAACAACTATTAAAATCCCTGGCACTGACCACGTCGAGAGCTTAAACGTTTCCGTCGCTAGTGCTGTCATACTTTCTGACTATTATCAAAAGGTGAAAACAAATGAAATCAATCCACGGTTTAAGTAATCGCGTTCTTCTTTGTATCCTTGATGGCTTTGGAATTAATCCAAAGGATTTAAAGAATGCCATTAAACACGCTAAGAAGCCAAACATCGATGCTCTGATGGCCAACTATCCGA
This sequence comes from uncultured Bacteriovorax sp., assembly GCA_964016365.1. Classification (GTDB taxonomy): domain Bacteria; phylum Bdellovibrionota; class Bacteriovoracia; order Bacteriovoracales; family Bacteriovoracaceae; genus Bacteriovorax. Next base: position 7,816 of record CAXHHE010000095.1, read on the forward strand.
TGACGACGATTGAACCAGGGGGAACTCTGGTAGGTCTTCCAAAAGGTGTTGCTGGTAACTCGGAAGTAGGCCACATGAATTTAGGTGCCGGCCGCTCTGTTCGCCAGGACTTGGTTCGTATCAATGAAGCAATCGAGAACGATTCGCTCAAAGATATGGAAGAAATTAAAAATATTATCAAATATGCTAAGACCCACTCTAACCGCATTCACTTGATGGGTCTTCTTTCTGATGGTGGAGTTCACTCGCACATCAATCATTTAAAAGCACTTGCTAAAATTTTCCACGAACACAATATTGAAATGTGCCTGCATGCTTTTACTGACGGGCGCGACACTGCCCGAGATGTGGGTGTGAAGTATGTTGAAGAAGCAATGCATATCCCGGGTTTAAAATTCGCCTCGATGCAAGGGCGCTCAATAGGAATGGACCGCGACCGCAGATGGAATAAAATCGAGCATTGTTATAAGTGTTTTATGGGGAAAGATCTTTTTACAAGCTTCTCCCCTCTTGAATACCTGCAAAGCGAATACGCAGCAGGACGCTACGATGAATTCGTCAATCCAGTGATGTTTGATAAAAACCTGGCAATGACAAAAGACGATGCTGTTTTGTTTTTTAACTTCCGTCCAGACCGCGCGATTCAAATCACGCTGGCCCTGACAGATCCAAAGTTTACTGATTTTTCTGTACCTGTTCGCCCTGGGTATTTCTTGTGTATGACTCCATACGTGCAAGACTGGGTTAACCTTCCTATTCTTTTTGATAAAGAAAAACTTAGCGGAACTCTCTGCGAGTACCTTTCAAGTTTAGGAAAGAGACAATTTAAAATTGCTGAGACAGAAAAATACGCTCACGTAACTTTCTTCTTTAATGGTGGTGACAAACATCCATTTAAAGGTGAAGACCAGGTTCTTATTTCATCTCCAAAAGATGTGGCGACTTATGATTTAAAACCTGAAATGAGTGCATATCTTGTTTGTGATAGATTGGAAGAAGCTCTTCGCGATCACTCATATGATTTCTACGTAGTGAATTTCGCCAACTCTGATATGGTCGGGCACACTGGGAATTTTGAAGCTGCTATTAAGGCCATCGAGGCCCTGGATGTGGTGATGGGTAAATTAACTGCAACGTGCGCGAAAGAAGGTGTCACGATGTTGGTCACAGCTGATCACGGAAACTCGGATCAAATGATGTACGAAAATGGCGATGTCCACACTTCTCACACAGAAGCAGTAGTCCCATTTATTGTTGTTGATCCTAAATTAAAAAATGAGACAATAGAATTAAATGAAGGCCCAATGGCCTTAAGAAACGTGGCCCCGACTGTTCTAAACATCATGGGTGTTCCACAAGCTCCTCTTTTTGAAGGTGTGAGCGTTTTTAAATAAGGATTAAGTTTATGAGCAAGCCTTCTATTAAAAATATCGGTGTTCTTTGCAGTGGTGGCGATAGCCCGGGCATGAACTGCGCCATCAGAGCTGTCGTCAGAACGGCAATTGGTGAAGGCCTGGGCGTGTACGGTATTCAAAAAGGATATGAAGGTTTACTCGAAAACAATATCAGAGAACTTAATGTCTCTTCTGTAGGTAATATTCTTCAGCACGGTGGAACGATTCTTCAGACATCGCGCTCAAAAGAGTTCAGAACTCCTGAAGGAAGAAAAAAAGCAGCAGATATCTTAAAGAAACGCCACATTGATGCTCTTATTGTTATCGGTGGAGACGGGTCATTTAACGGTGCCATGGCACTTCACCAAGAGCACGGCATTGCTGTCGTCGGAATCCCAGGGACAATTGATAACGATATCAGTGGAACAGATTATACTATCGGATTTGATACCGCTGTTCAAAATGCAGTAGAGGCCGTGGATAAAATCAGAGACACGGCAAACTCTCACGCCCGCACTTTTATTGTTGAAGTTATGGGAAGAAAGTCGCCGGCCATCGCACTTAAAGTTGGGATCTGCACAGGTGCTGAAAACGTAGTCCTACCGACAGCGACTATTGATTACCAAAAAATTGCCGGCGATATCGACCGCGGGATTAAACGTGGAAAAACATCATCGATCATTATCGCAGCTGAAGG
>CAXHHE010000096.1:0-9868 GCA_964016365.1 uncultured Bacteriovorax sp.
CTTTCATCTATCGACCAGTTTCACCAAACTAATATTTTGAAGTTGGAAGAGAAGGTACCGGCCCAGGCATTAAATTGTTCGTACTTCAAAAAGTTTACACCACTTGAAGCACAGTTGTTTGGAACGAAACCAACGGCCGATGTTTTAGAACAAATTGCAAAAGCGACTGCAGAAGTCGATGACTATTATTCTGATTGTCACGATTACTCAGCTCAGGAAAGCTTAAAGGTCTCGACCTATGAGATTTCTACAGAAATTGCCAAGTCTAAGCGCTTTGAAGTCGCAGGTTTTGATTATTGGAACTCAATGAAGGTCTTCTTTTCATGGGCCTTTAGAAATTCGAAAGAAGCACAGCAAATGGCCTATCCATTTGATGAAATTTTTAGCAGCGTTTTAATTGAGGACTCACTCTTCATGACTCCCAATGGTTGCAAGAGCCTTGTTAGTCCAAAATGCGACCCTCAGACGATTAATCAGAACTCGATCAGAATGTTCGCTAAAAATGATTTTCAGCAATCGGCGGCGAATTTGGATGTCTTTAGATCTGTTCCTGAAGGGGCAACAAAAAATCTTATTGAAGATCAATTCCCTGTGGTGAATCAAGATATTCTTGGTTTTGCCAATTTTGAAACAGCTGACTCCTGGACAGAAAGTTTCCGTCAAAACTTTTCAGAAACCAGGCTTACGATGAGAAAGAAATTCGTAACAGCAGTCAACAATCTAAGTCTTATTTCTAAAGGTCTTAGAACTGACAATCTTGAATCTACATTAGAGAACTATTTCAGGCCCATAATCACATCTCCTGGGCCGGGGGACACACAGCTTAAGTCTGAGCTTTACTATTTATGTGCAGAAAGCGCATTTTTGTCGAGTGAAGATTTAAGCTACCTTAAACCGAAGATGGATATCTTGGGAAAAATTAACACCTCTGATAATCTAACTGATTCAATAAATAGCAAGACCCTTAATGAGATTTATGACTATTACACAAAAGTAGCAGAGAAAGTTAATAAGCTTTGTTCTTCATTTGATCAATCGAAAGTTTTTGATCCGGATTTTATTGTAGATAAGACAGGTTTTAATCGTTGGTACCTCGACACTGTTTATGAAGGTAAAGTGGACTCGATGGCCAGCATTTTAAGAAAAGTAAAATTGCAGTCAATGAAGCCGATGTTAGCTTATGGGCTTTATGCAAGCACTAAAGATGTAAGAGATGTCATTTGTATTGATAGCACTGATTGTGCAAGAACTGCGATTCAATCGATTGTCGATATCTATAGCGTTGTTCAATACTCCGAGTTGTTTTTGAACATTAAGAATGAAATCTCGTCATCTAATATGTTAAACCCATATGCAGAGAGAACTGCATGTAAAGTATATGATCCTTGGTATAAAACGAAAGCTTCTCTTTTTGCTTTTGGTACTGATGTAGCTCAGGCAGCAGTGAGTTCGGTGGCCCCTGGCGTGATTTACGGAAACTTTGATTTAGAGGCAGGTAAGGTGACGAGTTTTAATCAACTAGTTAAAGATGGAAAAATTCAGGTTGATCCGAAATATGAAAAGACCAAGGTTATTTCAACCGTGGCGTTGGACCTGGGATCATTTACTCATCTGCCTTGCCAGGTTTCAATTTCTAAATCGAAGAAAATGGACCCTTCAAAAGTTCTTGGCTTTAGAGGGGTGACAGTCAGAGCGTGTAAGGCCAATGAAAAAAATGCTATTAATGTTGAAACCAGCAACGAAATGGGAGAAACAACTGATAAGTACAAAGCTGCATGCGTGCAATGCTCACTTGATTTTGAGCAGGTAAGCCTGGCCGTTTCAAGTGCCATACCATTTGGAAGAACAGCTTTTTTTATGGCACGAGCTGTAATCAGACTATATAAAGGAATGAAGGACCCAATGAATGTTCCTCGCTCATGGGCGGTGAATCCTTATCTTGTTCGCGCTTCATATGATTCGCATGGAGGAAAAATCCCCAACGATTGCGTGAGACAGCTCATTAAAGGAAAGTCATGTATGAAGAATGCTTGTGAAGCTGTTATTTTGGATACCTATACGGACCTGGGGCATCTGGTAGAAGGCATTGATGCGAGTGAGTCCTGGAGGGGAACAGCAAAAGTAAAAATCAGAGGCTGCGCCACTCCTAATGTCGTAAAAGTTTATACACAGAGTAGAGAAGATGGAGAGGAAACTTGTACCGTCGCAAAGAAGAGTCTTAATTTAAAATGTGTAGTAGAAGGAAAATAGAATGAAAAACATTATAAAATCGCTTTTTTTAATGACCCTGCTCTTTGTTGTCCTGCAAACTAAGTCCTATGCAGGCTATAACTTTACTGAAACATGGAGTACCGATTTAAGATCTCAGGTTGAGGTAGAGTGCAAAGATACCAATGCTTGTGTACAGCTTTGTAGCAATGAAAAAAAATGTGTGATTAAGAACTCGGTTTGTAAAGATTGCATCAGTACGGGGATAAAAATGACTTATTTCTTTTCTGCTTTTGGAAAAGATCTAGTGGCCTCTAAAAATGAAATATCTGTTTACGAATTTATTGATTTTCTTCTGAATCAAAAGTTCATCGGCTTCAGCGCCAAAAATGTTTATAACCAGTTTGACTCTGCTCAATCAGATGCTTTAGCAAAAAGATTTAAGGCCATGTGCCCTAATAAGTTTGAGACACCCATGGCCTTTTTTGAGATCGAAAATAGAGAGCTGGAAATGAAGAATGCCAGATATGTCACTTGTGGAACTAAGATTTTCGCTCTGGAAAATAATTCAGTATTATTGGATTAGTTAGTGAATATTGACTGAAAAACGGAATTTCTTTTCTTTGTTATCAGAGTCAGAGAGCTGAGTGACGTTTTGTGTGTTTATATTAAATTTAGCAAGCGCAGCCTTTATAAAAGTGAAACGAACCAAGTTAGATGTATTTGTAGTAAAAGAACGATATGATTTTGTGGATCTCATAAGTTCACTTTCTTTGGTTTCAATAGTTAGGGAATGAAGATCTGACCGAATAATTTTATAGTTCCAGTTTTGCTCAAAGTGACAAACAAGTTCAAAAATATTCTGAGTGATCCTAATGCCTGTATTCCTAGTGTTGATTTCTTTTCTTAGAATGTTGTCGTAAGTAAAAGCTGCGTTGCGAGTAGCAATATCCATGTAGTCTTGCGGAATGAAGAAATTATCAGAGAAACGAAAAAGATCAGTCATCGCCATGACTGAAATAGAGTTAATGGTCTGTATTGTCTTTTCATTCATTTGAATTCTTTTTAGTGCGTAATCATACATTCCGTATTTTTTAAATGTGTCTAAAGAGTTCTTAAGAGAAGCGATGTTGGAAGCACAGACTTCAGAATAAGCAAATGGAAGAACAGTTTGTCCAGCTCTGGTCAATCTTAATTGTTCTAAATCTATTTGTTTGTTCCATAAAAGGATTGGATCAACATCCAGGTTAATTGAAATCTGGATTAAATCATTAGCGCTTAGATGAATGCTTTTATAAATGTCAGAACAACCGTCATAGAGTTCGGACGTATGAATCCCTGCGTATTCTGCTAATTCATTAAGATATCTAAAAAATGCATTCTCACTATTCACGTGTTAATCCCAGGACGTTTATTGAACATTAATTGAGAAGCGAAATTTTTTGTCATGGTTGTTCCAGTCAGAGATTGGATTTATCTGCACGTTTTTTACATTAAAATGTTTTAAAGCGGACTTAATAAAAGTGAAGCGAATGAAAGTCGTAATGTCATTTGTATATGAGCGGTAAGATCTCCCTGATCGCATGAGGTCGCTTTCATTAGTCTCTAGTATTATAGATTTTAGATCCGAGTGGATGAATCTATAGTCCCAGTTTTGTTCAACGTTGCTTGCAAGGTTAATTATCTCTTTTGCGATTTTTATACCTGATTGAGAGGCGTTGATTTCCTTTTTTAAAAAATTGTCAAAAGCGACTGTCGCGTTTCTATTGGCAATGTCAGAGTATTCTTTTTCTGTGAAAAAATCTTTGGCGAAATCAAATAAATCAGTGCCTGCTAATATCGAAATATTTGTGTTGGCCTTTAAAACTCTTTCATCTATCTGAATTTTTTCAAGGCGTAATCATACAAGTCATATTTTCTAAATTGCTCCAGGGTGTTCTTAATTGAAGCTATATTTGAAGCCCGGATTTCAGAATAAGCTGCTGGGAGTGAGAATTCACCATCTCTCATGCTTTTTAGGTTTTTAAAATCAATCTTCCTGGTCCATAAAAGTGTAGGATCAACATTCAGATTAATTGCAATTTGTAGTAAGTCAGTGGCACTTATGTTTAGTGAAGTATAAATATCGTAACATTCATCAAAGAGTTCAGATTTATGAATCCCTGTGAATTCTGATAATTCATGAAGGTATCTGAAAAATGTAATCCCACTATTCACGTACTGAGTCCTGGAAAAATTATCGAATATTTATCGAGAAACGAAACTTCTTGTCACGGTTATTCCAGTCAGAAATCGGGACAGCATAAGCACCCTTTATATTAAAACTTTCTAAGGCACTACGGAAATAGCTAAAACGAATAAAGGTTGTAAATTCGTTTGTATAGGATTTATAGGATTTAGCAGACCTCATATAATCACTTTCATTTGTTTCAACGATTACAGATTTAAGGTCAGAGTGGAGAATTTTATAATCCCAATTTTGCTCGAAATGTCCAAGAAGGCTCATCATTTCTCTTGTAATATAAATTGCGCTTTTAGTACTACTAATTTCATGGCTAAAAAGTTTTTTAAAAGAAAATGCTGCGTTTCTTCTACCTATATCGGCATATTCCTTTTTGGTGAAGAATCCTTTGCTGAACTCAAGTAAGTCAGCTCCGGCCAGAACTGAGATTGTGCTATTGGAAGCAATGGCCTTTTCATCAATTTGAAGTCTTTTGAGGGCATAATTATATAAATCGTATTTTTTAAATTGCTCCAATGTGTTTTTGAGTGAAACCATGCTTGAGGCACGAACATCAGAGTACGACGAAGGTAGCGAATAGTCTCCGGATCGCACTTTTTTTAAGGTCTCAAAATCGATTTGTTTATTCCACAGGAGAACAGGATCCACGTTTAAGTTTTCTGAAATTTGTAATAAGTCACTGGCCGTCAAGTGATTCGAAACATAAATATCGTAGCATTTGTCATAGACTTCCACCCTTTCAATCCCGGTGTACTCGATTAGCTGATCGATATATTTGAAAAAATCATTATGATACACGGTAAAGTCCCCAGCCACTATCAATACGTTCAACTTTTAAATTCCATTGAGGAGTATCGGTGTAATCAAAACTATTTGCAAATGCGGCCAAGTAATCCATTTTAAATTTGCTTCCAAAATCTGAGGCTTCTTCAGTGTTTGAAAGACTGGAAGCAATTGGCCCATCAGCATAATTAAGCATAAAATCAATGTCCTGATTGAAATGCTTGCGAAACAGAGTAAAAATAGCCTGATACTTTTCCTCTATTGAAAGATTGCGATCGAGATTTTTTATGAGGGCCGGATAGTTTTCTTCATGACTCAAGAGAGCAAGTAATTCGTTAAAAATATCGTTATTTAAATTTCGATGTTTGTAGAGGTCGAGAAAAAATAATTGGATTATATTGGCGTTGATAGGATTGCTTAAAATAGTAAAGTAGGAAGAGTCAATTTTATTGTCTTTTAAAAATTTCTCATAGTAACTCTCGCCGAGAATTTTCTTCATCAATCTTATTAAGGGATAAATGTATCTAACCGTGGCCATGTGATTGGCGGAATATATTTTTGGAAGCCTGTAGCCACTTCCATTAATATTTCTCGGGATAGCTTGAATAATTCCAGTTGTCAGGCAATGAGGATCCAGACTGAACTTCATACAAAGACCTATCCATTGATCAGCACTTAATCCTACCTGATGCGCTTCAAGCTTAGAGAGAGAGGCCTGGCTTACGCCAAGAATGGCCGCAAAATCCGATTGAGTGTAATTATAGTAAAGCCTAATGGCCCTGAGGATAGTCCCTGTGTAGGTTTTTCTTTCCATGAATCCAAATCTACTAAAAATTAAAAAATGAACAAATTAGGTCTATTTTATATAAGGTCTTCCTTAAATGGCTATAGCTAATGGAAGTATTTATTCTAAAAATAATAAAGCCATAATAACTCAAAAATATCAGGGGCATTTTCTCTGGGAATAAGTACCTTTTGGCTTATTTAGGATCTTTTATTCTTAATATTATAAAAAAAAGAAAGACCTGTTATTTTATTATACATAACTTGAACATCATAAATAAAATATATTTCCACTCAGGGATCTCTAAATATCTTTGTAAATCAGGGTAGATAGGGAGTTTTTAAAACAAATAAATAAAAGCGTTTGGAGAAAAATCTATAAACAAGATAAATTACAGAAAGAATATCATTGCACCGATCGTATGATATTATTATAAATCGAATAAATTGAAAGGAGCCTTTTATGAAAGTTACCTTCCTGTTGATTTTAGTATCATCTTTCTTTGTGGCAGTTGCGCCTAACGAAGGAAAAAGCGATAAGACAAAAGATGGTTGGAGTGAGTCTTACGGTTTAATCTCAGACAAACAAAACAAAGCATAATAGTCGGTTTTAAGAATCTGCTAAGGATGGCATGACTTGGAAGAAATTTTATACATTTTAAGAAATCAATTCAAACTTAAGAATGAGAAGAATCCAAATTACTCATTGCGAGCGTTTGCCAAGCATTTAGGTATTTCTCCTGCAACGTTGTCCAGAATCTTATCTGAGCAAATAGAGATTACTCCTAAGATATTTAGCACAATAGCACCTAAGTTGGAATTATCCTCAGAGAAAGAAAACGAGATAATGAAAGCTCTTCAAGATGATAAGCACTCAAAAAATATAAGGCGTGTGGACATCAATGGAATGAGTTTTATTGAAAAAGAAAAATTCAATATCATTGCAGATTGGTACCATTACGCAATTTTACACATATGCGGATTGGAAGATTTTAAGCAGGACCCGCAGTGGATTGCGGATCGATTGGGAATAGAGGATGTCGATTTGATTCGAGACGCTATTAAGAGATTAATAGAGCATAATTTTCTCGGTATAGATGAGAACAATCAATATTATAAAATTGATCAGTTTAATGCCATTCTCGATTATGATTTGTCTTCTAAGGCTATGAGAGAAAGGCAAAAGCAAATATTAGATATCAGTGCTAAAAAGATAGACGAAGTTCCTATAAATTTAAGAGATCATAGTTCTATTACCGTTAACGTAGATGTGAATTTGATTCCTGAAATTAAGGAGCGAATCAAAAAATTCAGAAGATCCCTAGGTAACTACATTGTTAAAAACAATGGTCATGCAAGTCAGATTTACGAACTACAATTAAGCTTTTTTCCTCTTTTAAAGAAAAAAGATTAATTATAAATCGGGACAACTGTTATCAGGCCCTTTAAATCCCCATCGTGATTCTAGTGAATGGTTGGGATTAGAGGAAATAAGAGCAATTTTGTAGCGGTCATAAAAAAGTTTAATATGAATTGTTGCAAACTGCCCGTTGGGAAATGGTACCTTCACATTACAGAGATCTCTCATCGCTGATAAAGCACTATCTGTTTTATCCTCTCCAATCAGATAATCCAGCCCTTTTTTTGTCGATTCTTCCAACTCTAGAGCGAGGTCTCTTTTTACAATTGTGCGATAGCCATTTCGAAGTCTTTCAATGTCTTGGATGATATTTCTGTCTCTGGATGGTGAGGAGTATTCATCGTACTGAGATTTTTTGAAACAGGTGTTTCTTAGCTTCTTTTTTTCTTCTGATGCAATTTGAACAACATTTACCCTGGCCTTAAGAGCGACACAAACGTTCTCGGTGAGTCTTTGTATATTTAATTCAAGGGTGTCTTCAGTGACTTTAAGAGTGTTTTTAACCAGCTTGAAAAAGCTTTCTTCACCACTCTTGATGGCCTCGTATTGGAAAAGAGAATAGTCCGGCATAATTCTCGGATTGGCCCTTACATCGTTTAAGAATCTTTTAAAGCCAAAGGGACTTTCAGTGAAAATTTTTAAAGGCATGCCTTTTCTGGCAAGGAGCGGTCTGATTGCCCTCGGAGTCGTTGAAGAGATTAGGGTAAAATCTCCCGTAGCAAGTACCTCCTTAATAATGTAGACGTGCCTGGTAAATTCGCCATTGGAGTTTTTCCATCTCGTAATATACAGATCGCCTGGACGGATACTCTTTAGTTCTATTGGATATGTATTGTAATGGGCGAGGATTTCAGAACCGGTGTTTTCACCAATGTAAGCAATAAACGCCTTAAGCTTTTCAATCTGATTTGATGAGACATGATCAAAAAGGGAGGTTTTTTCAGTCAGTATTCGGCCATTGTTTTCTCTATATTCGAATGATAGTTTTTGTTCATAAGAATAGATAACTCTTAATGCAATAGCGGCATCGGCGCAGTCTGTTTTTATTCCGTAGTAGGGACTATTAGGGTTAGAGAAAATATCAGAAGTGACATTGTTTTTTACCCATTCAGAGTATTCAAGTTCGTCAATATTTTCAAATGAACGTGTGGCCTGATAAAGCTCAGCATAGGCCTTCATTTGAAAAAGCAAAAAAAAGAGAAATGTACTTATTTTACAAAACTGCATAAGTCTCTCTTATAAAGGTCCACAAGGGATTGGGCAGGTGCCAGTATAAGTTTGGCCGCTAAAAAAAAGGCCATTGATTTTTAAGGCCTTGATAAACTCCTCTTGATTGATGGAAGTCCACTGAGTGCAGGCATATTTATTCTGAATTTTTTGTATATTACAGAAATTGACAGGTAGGTTTTGTACATTATCTGAATTAACCGGGGATACAGAGATATTTGTCTGAAAAGTCACTTTCTTGAAACTATTATCACGCATTTTGTTTTGAACTGTTTCCCTAAAATAATTTCTGACAACACACAGTGGGCTTCCGTTAATCCTTCCAGAGTAGCGTCTTTCAGATGTCTGGAAAAGCGAGTTGTCAGCAATGGTTGAAGTAACTGCTGAGTTGGCGCTGTTGAGGCAGGTAACATCAATTTTATTATTAAGAGCAGAGGCCACATTGTAACTATTCTTAGAAAAAATTGAGTTATTCATTAGGATTGATCCATTAAGATTTAAATCCTGGTTGAGGGCGTTTGGGTTATTGTTTTGTATGCATAAGTCGACATAGTATTCGGCCCCATAAAAATTTGACCCCAATTGAAACTGAAGGCTTGAACCATCCTGTAAAATGTGAAGACCTGATTGGGGGGATGCCGAGGCATAATTAGATGTCTGAGAAGCCGACAGATTTTTCTTTGTAAAAGAAGTTGGAGGATCTCCTTTGTAATCGGCAATCCCATAGTTGAAATAGTTAATTTCCGGGCCCTCTTCTGAAGAGCAGAAACAATCCTGAGAATCTTCGCATGAAGATGAGACCAGGTTGTTTTGATCTCGTCTAATACATTGTTGTGCAGCCTTAGGCAGAAAACGAAGTCCAGCATTGCAGGCAAATGTCTTTAGCTTTGAACTGTCAAATTGATCACATGAACCAATTGTTGATTCGGGATTGTTGATCCAGAAGTTTTCCATGTTTGCGTTGGGAATACATTTTTCCTGAATATTAGAAGAAGGAAGTTTCACACAGACCAGAAGATGTTTTGATGAACAGTTTGAATTAGCAATGGCATTGGGAACAATGGCCAAGTAAAGGATCGAAGAGATCATTAATTGCATTATTACTTTCATTGGAAGATTCCTTATGTTTATTTTTTTTCGTTAATAACAGAAATAAAAATACCTGTCTCTTATACACATCTCCGAGCCCACGAGACGCTCAGTTA